>OMQY01000088.1 GCA_900313405.1 uncultured Eubacteriales bacterium | reverse complement strand
CCGGGCATGAAGGTCGCAGTCTTCGAAGCGGGACGGCCTCTTGAACAGCGCAAATGCCCCATCGACGGCAAGAAGATCAAGTCCTGTATCAACTGCCCGAGTTGTGCCATCATGCGGGGCTTCGGCGGCGCCGGTGCTTTCTCCGACGGAAAGTACAACATCACCAATGACTTCGGCGGCACACTCTACGAGCACATCGGCAAAGAGACCGCGCTCGAACTCATGCACTATGTTGACGGCATCAATATGGCTAACGGCGGCGAGGGGACCAAGCTCTACACGACGGCGGGCACCAAGTTCAAGAAGATCTGTATCGAGAACAAGCTCCGCCTTCTGGACGCGTCAGTAAGACACCTCGGCACGGATAAGAACTACGAGGTGCTCGGTAATATCTATAACAGGCTTAAGGACAAGGTCGATTTCTTCTTCAACTGTCATGTTGATTCACTGTCGGAACTTCAAGGCGGCGGATATAAGATCACCACTCCCGAAGGTGAGTATACCTGTGACAAATGCATCGTCTCCGTCGGCAGGAGCGGCTCCAAGTGGATCGAAAAGGTCTGCAGCGAACTTGACATCGAGACCTTCTCCAACCGTGTCGACATCGGCGTGCGCGTGGAACTGCCTGCGGTCGTTTTCTCGCATCTTACATCCGAACTCTATGAGTCGAAGATCGTCTACAGGACCGAGAAGTTCGAGGATCTGGTAAGAACATTCTGTATGAACCCCAACGGCTATGTCGTAAACGAGAACACCAACGGGATCGTGACGGTCAACGGCCACAGCTTCGATTCGCCGGAGCTTCAGTCCGAGAACACGAACTTCGCACTCCTCGTGGCCAAGCATTTCTCCGAGCCTTTCAAGGACTCCAACGGATACGGCGAGTCGATCGCCAGGTTGTCTAACATGTTAGGCGGCGGCGTTATCGTTCAGCGTTTCGGAGACCTGATGAGAGGAAGAAGATCCAATTCCGCCCGTATAGCAGAGTCGACAGTACGTCCGACGATGGCGGCGACTCCCGGTGACCTTTCGCTCGTTTTGCCCAAGAGGATCTTAGACGGCATAATCGAGATGATCTTCGCACTCGACAAGATCGCTCCCGGAACAGCCAATGACGATACGCTCCTCTATGGCGTCGAGGTCAAGTTCTACAATATGGAAGTCGCCATCGACGAGAATCTCGAGACCTCTCACAAGGGCCTTTACATCATCGGCGACGGCAGCGGCGTTACACATTCGCTCTCTCACGCATCGGCGAGCGGCGTCCATGTCGCCAGACGCATTATCGATTGATTATTAGCGCCAATCTGTTAATATAACGATATGAGTGCGCATCTCCGCATTCATGGGGATTAAGGATATAAACGGAGGTAAATAGAATGAAAAGATCAATGAGCAGGGCGATCGCGGTTGTTCTTACGGTCGCACTTGCAGCAGGAGCCTTTGCAGGCTGCAGCAAGAAGAAGAGCAAGAGCATCGAAGATGCCGTCGACGAATTCTCCGACGGATTTGAAGAATATTCCATCGATGATCTGAAGGGGCTCGATGAGGATACTGAGGCACTTCAGGACGGCGTACTGATCGTCACTTCAGGTGAGGAACTTGCCGAGAACGGTGAGATTACCGATGCTCTCGATTCCGCCACATCCGACTTCGGGATATCCATCGCGAACATGATCGATATCGCTTCCATCGGCACGGTCAAGGTAGCAGTTCAGGGCAATCCCGATCTCGACGAGCCGGTAAACAGCAGCGTAGCCATCATCGGATGCGCCGTCTTTGACAATGAAGATGATGCCGTGAAGTTCTTTGATGATATCGATTCGCTCCTTAGAATGGCTATGGCCGTTACAGGCTATGACATGGATGATTTCTCCGAGGAAGAGTACTTTTTCGATGAGGATAAGGGCGAGGCAAGCGTTACGATCAACATCACCATGGAGGAGCTTATAAGCGGTATCTACGACAAGCTTGCCGAGATGTTCGGCGATAGCGTCACCGCCAATTCCGATAAAGTTCCGCAGGCTGACGGCAGTGTCGTAATCGGAATCAGACTTGACGGCGACTCGATCCTCTTCTCAGTCGCGATCGGTGACGAGTATATCGATAAGGCCGACGATGTCTATGACGCAGCAGGTCTCGACAAGCCTTCTGAGGTCGAGAATTCCGAAGAAGTAAAGAGCCTCATATCCGACCTTCTCGCGAATACTGTAATGAACTATCTCTTCCAGGCGTTCAGCATGATGGGCGATTCTTAACTGATACTTAGGTTCGACTTAACCGGTCCGCGGGTGTGCGGGCCGGTTTTTTGTTCCTCAAGAACAACTCCGACAGGCTCATATTTTGTCTGTAAATCACCGGACTGTTTTGGTAGAATAAAAGACGTGTGAATTATTGCCTATTCATCACACGAGGAGGGCTATATGTATCTTATCAAGAAGAAGAGTGTCCTGCATTCGAGCATATTCCTTATGGATATCGTTGCTCCGCGCGTGGCTAAGTACTGCGAGCCGGGACAGTTTGTTATCGTGAGGACAGATGAGATGGGCGAGAGAATACCGCTCACGGTCTGTGATTATGACAGAGAGCAGGGAACGGTTACCATCGTAGTTCAGATCGTCGGTGCTACATCCGAGAAGCTCAGTAAGATGGAAGAGGGAGAATATCTGCATGACTTTGTAGGTCCTCTCGGTAATCCGTCCGAACTCGTTACCGATGACATCGAGGAAGTGCGTAAGAAGAAGATACTTTTCGTTGCGGGCGGTCTCGGAACGGCTCCGGTTTATCCTCAGGTCAAGTGGCTCCATGAACACGGCATTGATGCCGATGTTATCGTCGGCGCCAAGAATAAGGAACTGATCATCCTCGAGGAAGAGATGAAGAAGGTCGCGGGCAATCTTTATATCACTACAGATGACGGATCGTATGTACGTAAGGGACTTGTTACCGAAGTGATCGCCGACCTGGTCGAGAATCAGGGCAAGAAGTACGATCTGTGTGTATCGATCGGCCCTATGATAATGATGAAGTTCTGCGTCATGACGACGAAGAAATACGATATCCCGACAATTGTCAGCATGAACCCGATCATGGTAGACGGTACCGGTATGTGCGGTGCCTGCCGTCTGACAGTAGGCGATGAGGTTAAGTTCGCCTGTATCGACGGACCCGAGTTCGACGGATTCAAGGTGGATTT
>OMQY01000067.1 GCA_900313405.1 uncultured Eubacteriales bacterium | reverse complement strand
GAATACTACGGATAAGACGCTTAGTGCGCTTTTTAATCAATACGCATACAAAATCAGGCTTCTTTTGGGCAATTTTCACATATGACAATAGAAGTTAACTATAAATCGATAAATAACGGCTTCGGATTTTTGGGCGTAATAACAAGAAAGCAAATATTGTTTACATTCAGCAATAAAGATATTATCTATGTGTGAGGTACAACTTACCGTTTTTGTTACTCTCATAATGCTTTGCCCAGAGCATTGGAACATGGAATAAGAAGCAGGCCGTGAATGCGGGCTGTTTTTTTGTGCTCGAAAGTTCCTCCCAAAGGCTATAAACACACCCAAATGGCAATAACTCAAGTCAGGAGTGTTGTATCACCTCGCATAGATCTCAACAACCGTAACTTCAGGCCTGGCACCGATCCTCAGAGGAAGCAGGATATTGCCGACTCCTCGTGACAGGAACAGGCTGACTCCGCAGCCCTCGTAGACACCGGCGATAACCTTCTGCTTCTTCGGGAGGATGTCTTTCCTAAGCAGACTGAACTCGATACCTATCGGGGTCCTTATCTGGCCGCCGTGGATATGACCTGCGAGCATATATTCAGGTCTCTTGCTCTCATGTAATTCGACTGCGCGTGCCTTGGCTCCTTCGACCGCCTCTGCATCATATTCGAGGGTCTTGGGAGCGACGATCGCGCCGTTCAGGAACAGCTCATCCAGATGGAGAATGTAATCGGGGTTATGTCCGAGCAGTACATTCGCGATAACGGGGGAGCCGTCTTCGGTCTCGTGAGGCACAGGTGAAGGAGCGAACCACACACGGTTCTCTCGCCCGGTGTCGGGAACGCCGCAGATGGCTATTTGTCCGTCTCCGAGTCTGGACGGAAGAGTTACATAGGAGCGGCGTATATCTTTGAAGCCGCATGCTTCGATGTCTTCGGCGGGGATCATAACATCGTGATTGCCGGTAACTCCCAGGAACGGAATATCAAGTTCGCCGCAGACAGAAGAGATATGAGCCAGATATTCAACGCCGACAGAGCTCTTGAGCGGATCATTGACGATATCTCCTCCGAAAAGCACCGCATCGAGGCGCTTGCGCTCGTGCTCCGTCCGGATCACGTTCTCGAGCTGAGATGAAGTAAACTGACAGTATTCTGCGTGAAGATCACTGAAGAAAAGGACACGGAGATCATATTTCTCGGTTGTTACTGCATCGTTCCGGCGCATGAATACGGGGCGTCTGACAAAATTGCGGCTTTTCCCGATCGGAGCATGAAGCTCGGCATAGTCGATGACAGTGTGTCTTGTTTCCCATAATCCGCGAAGGACGGCGGCGATTATCAGTATCGTGATCAGGTCGATGACGATCAGTGTGATCAGCATGGATGTACTCATGGGAAACCTCCGTGAATAATAGGCTTTGTATTATTATAATATTATGTGATACAATCAGCAAAGAAACGGAATAACACAGGAGGGGTAATTATGCCTAAGACAGAGATCAAGTCCGAGATCGTTAAGAATATCGGTGTTCTGGCCACAAATAAGTCCGGTTGGAACAGAGAAGTTAATATCGTCAGATGGAATGACGGCAAGCCGAAGCTCGATATCAGAGATTGGGGCCCTGACCACGCTAAGGTAGGCAAGGGACTGTCCCTTAACAGCGAGGAAGTAGCTGTTCTTAAGGAGCTCCTTGCTGATTACGACCCTTACGAGTTCGAGGAGTAATATTGAGAAGCGAAGAGAGATTCGGAATTATCTATGCAGCATTGCTGCTTTTGTGGGGGACTCTGATTACAGAGCCCTTACGTATTTATACGGATTATTTCCATGAGTTCCTGTCGGAAGGCTTCGAAGCAGCGGGATTAGCGCCTGAAGGCAAAGCCGGGACACTGGCGGCTGCAGTAGGTATGACAGTCATCGCCATAATCCTTATGATCCCGTCAAGGACTCAGGTATACAGATTTGTGCCGGTTACGCTTATGACAGTTACTCTCGCGGTGTTCCTGATCAGGTGTCTCGGGGACAAGCATGTTGATAAGAGATCGGCTGCAGCACTTATGATCGCGGAGATCCTGATCGGTCTGATGCATCTTCTCAAATCGGAGACCGTGCTCCTGTGGGCAAGTGATACATGCATCTATTCACTGTCGATCTATGTGACATGCGGGTTGATGATCAAGCCCTTGAGCGACCTCGGCGGTGTGGCGGATAAGATCCTCTATGCTGCGCGATATGTGCCTTCTGATCTGGCGGCACCGTTTGATGACGTTCTGTCTATGCCGGGGTATGTGTGGGGCATCTTTATAGGAGTGTTGCTCCTTATTCCGCAGATATACTGCGTATTTATGGGAAGGAAGGGATAAGTTATGAAGGATATCGATAACCAGATGAGTCTTTTCGAGAATACGGATGTCGATCACGTTAAGGCGGAATACGATGAACTGGTGCGCGTAATGAACTATCATTGCGACCGGTACTATAACGATGATGAGCCTGAGATATCTGACTATGAGTACGATCAGCTTAACCTTAAACTGAAGAAGATAGAGGCTGAGCATCCCGAGCTGATAAGAGATGATTCCCCCTCCAAGAGAGTCGGCTGGAAAGCGGAGAAAGGCGTGCTCGTTAAGCATAATGTGCCGATGCTGAGCCTTCAGGACGTATTCAGCAGAGAAGAGGTGGATGCCTTCGTTGAGTCGATAAGAAGCCGTGTCGGAGACGATGCGGAGTTCCTCGTAGAGACCAAGATCGACGGACTTTCCATGGCTCTTCGCTATGAGAACGGGCGGCTTGTTAAGGCTATTACCAGAGGTGACGGAATAACGGCAGGTGAGGATGTCACGATGAATGCCGGCGTCATATCCGATGTGGTCAAGGTAATGCCGGATCCAATCGAGTATATCGAGATCAGAGGCGAGGTATATATGACAAGGGCAGCATTCGCCAAGGTGAATGAGGAGGCCGAGGAGAGCGGGGAGAAGCTTTTTGCCAATCCGCGTAACTGCGCTGCCGGCACGCTCCGTCAGATCGATACCAGGATCACTAAGAAGAGGGATCTCTCACTGTTCATCTTTAATATCCAGGAGAGTCGCGGACGCACATTCAAGACTCACGAAGAGGGATATGAATTCCTTAAGCACAATGGCGTGAAGGTCATCGATCTGTACTATAAGTGCAGGACCGCGGACGAGGTATGGGATGCGATCTGCAAGATAGGCGATGCAAGAGGTGACCTGCCCTACGATATCGACGGAGCAGTCGTTAAATTGAATGATCTGGACGCCCGTGAGGCACTCGGCAACACGATCAAGTTCCCCCGCTGGTCCATCGCATATAAGTATCCTCCGGAGGAGAAGGAGACGCGTCTTCTGAGCGTCGAAGTAAACACCGGAAGGACAGGACGCGTAACACCGGTAGCAGTATTCGAGCCCATCGGCTTGTGCGGAACACAGGTGTCGAGAGCGACACTTCATAATCAGGATTTTATCGACGAGATGGAGATCGGGATAGGTGATACCCTGGTCGTATATAAGTCGGGAGAGATCATTCCGAAGATCAAGTGCGTCAACAAGGCTAAGCGCCCTTCTGACTGGAAGCCTTATAAGATCCCGGATGTATGCCCGGTGTGCGGCCATAAGCTCGTCCGCGACGAGAATGCGGCTGACATAAGATGCATCAATCTGGCGTGCCCGGGGACCATCGTGAACCGTATCCTCAACTTTGTATCGAGGGATTCTCTTAACATCAAGGGATTCGGATTCGAGTATATCAAGGACCTCGTCGACAAGGGCTTCCTCACGGGTATAGGGGATATCTTCACGCTCAAGGATCGCCGTGACGAGCTGATCGAGCAGAAGATCTTAGGTCTGGCGAAGAATACCGACAAGCTCCTGGCAGCCATTGAGGATGCGAAGAACGTGTCTGCTGACAGGGTGCTGGCAGGACTCGGTATCCCGAACGTCGGCAAAGCTACGTCGAAGGAACTGATGAAGTATTTCGGCTCCGTTAAGGCATTGGCGGAAGCGGGCGAAGAGGAGCTCGTTAAGGTCGGAGATATCGGCGAGAAGTCGGCTGTGGGGATAAGGAAGTTTTTCGATGATGAAGGCAATATCGAGCTTATCAACAGGCT
>OMQY01000014.1 GCA_900313405.1 uncultured Eubacteriales bacterium | reverse complement strand
TGTGATAGGGGCGATGGTTTTAGGCAGTGGCCTATATAATGGGAAAAGAATTATCTCAGAAGAATATATAAAAGACATGCTGACACCTCACATTAAGCTTGGTGAGCGATTTGGCTTCATGAGCTATGGCTACTTATGGTATAAACCCTACGATAACAAAGATGTATATGCAGCGATCGGTGACAGCGGAAATATCATCTATGTAAACAAAGAGGAAAATGTATCTGTGGGAATTACAGGCACATTTAAGCCGAGGATCTTTGACAGAGTGGATCTTATTGAGCGAAAGGTGTTGCCGGTAATTACTGATACCGCTTGATCCGCATGGATCGGACGGTATTATTGTTATGATATAATTCAGGTGTCAGTAGGATGGATCGACAGGAAATGCTGCTAATTGATGTCCAGCATGTGGGGAGCACTTCGATACGACGGATATGTGCTAAGCCGATCATTGATGACATATTGAAAAAAGCGAGAGTCCGACATGAGTCATTTTACATATCACAATAAACAGATATATTACGAAGAGACCGGTTCAGGTGTGCCGCTCATTTTGCTTCACGGCAATACTTCCTGTGGAAAGATGTTCGATCAGATAGTGCCGAAGTTAGCAGAAAAGTATCGCGTGATCGTGATCGATTTTCTGGGTGGAGGACGTTCTGAACGAATTGAGAAATGGCCGGCTGATCTGTGGTTTGACTGGGCTTGCCAGGTTAAGGCTCTGTGCGATCACCTTGGTCTTAAGAAAGTGAAGATCATCGGAAGCAGCGGCGGAGCGTTGGCGGCTATCAATGCAGCACTTGAATATCCGGAACTTGTTGAATCATTTATTGCCGACAGCTTCGAAGGCCTTAAGGCTGATCCCGGGATCACGGAACAGATACGTAACGGACGCGCTCAGGTAAAGACATTTGGCGGCTTTGTCGATTATCTTAAGACACTCCATGGTGATGACTGGGAGCAGGTCTTCGATGCGGACACGGATGCTGTATTACGACATGCTGAACAGATCGGAGTTTTCTTTCACAAGCCTATAGATGAACTGAAGGTTCCGATGCTGCTGACGGGAAGCCTTGAGGATGATATGTTTCCGAAGGGCCATTGCAAGGTTCTGTTCGATGAGATATGTGCGAAGACTTCATTGGCAACGGCTCATATCTTTGAGCACGGAGGACATCCTGCGATGCTGAGTAATATGGATGAGTTTATTGAGTTATGTTAAGTTTGTACTCTGCTCCGGATCGATCTTCCGGCAGCTACGGGTATCGAATGTACGGAGAACTGAGCATGAAGATAGAATATAGACAAGCGGTTATAGAAGACGCAGAGCTGTTAGTTAGTATTTATAATGCTTCCTTTTATGACGATTATGTGAGATTTGGTTCGTGCCCGGGATATGGTCAAACCAAAGAAATGATGGAAGCATCGATCAGCAAATATCTGAAACACATCATACTGTGCGATAATGAACCTGTCGGTTGTGTATCGTGTATAAACCTGGGCGATGGAGTGTATGAGGTCGGTTGTTTGTGTGTGATTCCTGAGTATCAGGGCAAAGGGATCGGGACTCAGGCAATACGATTCGTAAAGGATTACTATGAAGATTGGGTGAGACTTACTCTGGTAACACCGATAGACAAGAAAGAGAATGTTAAGTTTTATACCGAGAAATGCGGATTCCGTATAGTATCAACTGAAAGAGACGGCAGTGTAGAGCTTATTCGCTTTGTTGCTGAAAGATGATAATACTATGGATAATCGGGTGTAATGGAGGTAATTAGGATGAATGAATTTAACGAATATGTACGTGAGAGTTTTTCTGCAGTCGGTAATATTAACATAAGATCCATGATGGGCGGATATCTTGTATATTTTAATGGTAAACTAATAGGTGACATTTGCGGAAATGAACTGTTCCTTAAGAGGACTCCGACATCGGACAGACTGCTTGCAGATTCCGAACTGCGTTATCCGTATGAAGGTTCAAAAACACTGATGCACGTATTCGACAGATTTGAGGATACGGATCTGATCGCTGAATTGCTGAAGGGCATGTTTGCAGAACTGCCCGAGAAGAAACAAAAGAAAGCAATCTGTTAAACATTCTGGCCGATCCGCCTGTTTACATAATGCATTACTCCGTGTGCCACAAAGAAGTTCGCTATCATAAGGATGATCCCGGCAGGAACTGCGATAACGAAAGCAATATCCGGATCCGTTAGTAACGCGCATCTGATCAGGATATAAGCGCTTATCGGGACACAGATCATGCTCGTTAATGCACAGGGAATGTATTTACGGATATATATCGTGTGTCCGATGTGAATAAAGAAATGACCGAACAGCGCCAGGAAGATACCATACCAGAGCCCGTAGAGGACACTGCAAGGGAAATAGTATGCCAGTAGACTAACACCGAAGAACGGTATGAATTCTTCATATACGGCTAATACAAATCCTTCATTGGTAAAACCGCGATAGGTATCCATGACCTTGGGGAATCTGTCGAACAGATAAGGATTCAACCTGAAGAACCGGCCGAATCCGGCCATCTCCTCCATATCGTGGAAAATGAATATCAACGGCAATAACAGTATGTAGTCTCTCATTTTTTACTCCTTCTCGAAAAAGTGACACACTTGTGTATTTCGTTTGGGATGGTACTATGGATAAAGAACAAAGTAAACAAAATCGGTCAATGATACACAGATACGTGTTTTTGTGTATCTTTCGAGAGGAGGCAGACATGAACAGTGCAGACCATCCTTCAGCAGTCCGCTCAAGAAATGAGTTCGCCGGAGCGCTTCTTAAACTTATGGAGAGATATCCGTATAATGAGATCTCGGTAAAGCAGATCGTACTTGAGACTGATCTGGTGAGAAAGACTTTCTACAGGAACT
>OMQY01000106.1 GCA_900313405.1 uncultured Eubacteriales bacterium | reverse complement strand
AATGAATCTTACGGTTTTGTAAGACAGAGATACCAACAGTAAGAACTATGCAAGATATCCTTGCTCCCGATGGGGTAAAGTGGGATCGATAGCAAGGAGGAAATGACAATGAGTTTATTAGAGGTCAAAGGACTTAAGAAGATCTACACGACACGTTTCGGCGGGAATAAGGTCGAGGCGTTAAGAGATGTAACGTTCTCCGTAGAGGACGGTGAGTACGTGGCGATAATGGGTGAATCCGGTTCGGGTAAGACGACGCTCCTGAACCTTACGGCGGCACTCGATAAGCCGACGGAAGGTGAGATCATCCTGGACGGTATGGATATATGTAAGATCAAGGAATCCAAGATGGCAGAGTTCAGGCGTGACAATCTCGGATTTGTTTTCCAGGAATTCAATCTCCTGGATACATTCTCCATCGAGGATAATATCCTGCTTCCGCTCGTGCTTCAGGGTGTAAGCTACAAGGACATGAACGGCCGTATAGACGGCATAGTGGAGACACTCGGTATCAAAAGTCTCCTGAAGAAATACCCTTATGAGGTATCAGGTGGTCAGAAGCAGAGAACGGCAGTTGCCAGAGCACTTATCACGGATCCGAAGATCATCCTTGCAGATGAGCCTACGGGTGCGCTGGACTCCAAGTCTACGGATGAACTGCTGGACCTTTTCGAGAAGGTGAATCAGGGCGGACAGACTATCCTTATGGTAACGCATTCCGTTAAGGCGGCAAGCAGAGCAGGACGTGTCCTCTTCATCAAAGACGGCAAGATATTCCATCAGCTCTATAAGGCCGGCGCAAGCGATACCGAGTTCTACCAGCAGATATCGGAGGCACTTACGGTCCTTACAACAGGCGGTGATGCAAAATGAGACTTTACCCGAGATTAGCCGTAAACGGTATCCGTAATAACAGCCGTATCTATTATCCGTATATCGGTACCTGTATCGGTATTATCGCGATCTACTATCTTGTAAGTGCTCTTCATACGGATGAGATCATCAGGAGCATGAAGGGCGGAAATACCCTAAGTTCATTGATGTACTATGCCAGATTCATAATAGGATTGTTCTCCGTGATGTTCCTCTTCTTCACGAGCGGATTCATCAGCAAGCGACGCACGGCCGAGTTCGGTCTCTATAACGTGCTCGGTATGAATAAGAGGAACATCAGCATCATTATCCTTATCGAGAATCTTATTGTCTATTTGATCTCGATCGTAAGCGGAACTCTGATAGGGATCGGTCTTACGAAGTTTGCCGAGGCCGGAGTCGGCAAGATCCTCAAGAGCAAGGTAGGATATGACATCCATATCTCAGTGCCTTCCGTGATCGAGACGGTTTTACTGTTTGCTTTTGTATTCGGGCTTATCATACTTGATTCTCTCAGACATATAACTTTCACCGGTGCCGCCCAACTCGTCAAGAATGAGAGTATCGGCGAGAAGCCGCCCCGCGGCAATGTGATCATAGCTCTTATCGCGATCGTAATGCTTATCATTGCTTATGTTATTGCCGGAGATATGTCGGGTCTTAAGAGCATCGCTTATTTCTTTATCGCAGTGCTCCTGGTCATCATCTCCACATACCTGCTCTTTATAACGGGCTTTACTGCCGCATGTAAACTGATGAAGAAGAGCAAGAGATACTATTATAACAAGAAGCATTTTGTATCGGTATCATCCATGAGCTTCAGGATGAAGCGCGGCGGTGCGGGACTCGGAACGATATGCATCCTGACGACGATGGTGCTGGTCATCATGAGTTCTACAACATGTTATTACGGCGGGATCGACAGGATGATCGATACCAATTTCCCGAGGGACTATGAGATCGATATGCAGCCGCGGGAGAATACTAGATCCGCTATCATCGACCAGCGCAACAGACTGGAGGCGTTCATGACGCAGAATCAGGTTAAAGGAACGATCTCTGATCCGATATTTGTGACATATTCTGAAGAGACTATGTTTATCGAGGATGGAGAACTTCAAAGCCTGACACTGTCTGAAGGTAGTGAGATGTCTCTTGTAATGGATCATTTCAAGGACCTTATAGTGCTGCATGTCGTTCCGGTGGAAGACGTTTCCGAAGTAATGGGAGAAGAACCGCATATCGATGACGGTGAGGCTCTTGTATGGTTCTCAGACGACTATCTCACGGTAGATGATCTCGCAAGTGAGCATATGAAGTCTTTCTTCCCGAATATCTCTTCTTACAGGGAGATCGAGATCGACGATCCGGAGTATTTCTTTACCGATACCTCTACCAGGATGGCGCATCGAATGGTGATCGTTGTCAATGACTACCCCGGGGTGGCCGCCAATCTTCCGGTATTCACCCGCTCGACATTGTTTTTCGATTCAGACAGATCGTTTACATATGTCGATGAACAGCTTGTCTATCCTTTCTTCATGAGTCTTCATAACGGTGATGACAGAACTGATGCGTTCCTTACAGATTTCTTCTACAGAGAAGATGTCAGAGAGGAGGTATACGGTTTATATGGCGGATTGCTCTTCATGGGGATCATGCTCTGTATCATCTTCCTCGCTGCGACAGTACTCCTTATGTACTATCGTCAGGTCGTGGAGGGATATGAAGACCGCAACCGGTTCAGGATCCTCCGTAAGATCGGTATGGAGAAGAAGAGCATAGCGGCATCGATCAACTCGCAGATCCTGATCGTATTCGTATCCCCGGTCCTGCTCGCTGTACTTCATACGATAATGGCCACTCCTTTCCTGATGTTCTTTATGAAGCTCCAGGGAATGTGGTTCACGGATTACTTCATCAAAGTCCTGATGATCACCTTCATAGTGTTCCTGTTCGTATACTACCTGGTCTATAAACTGACCTCGAGAGTGTATTACAAGATCGTACTGGGATAATGATATGATCATCCCAAAGTCCGCACCTGCGTCATAACGGGTGCGGATCTTTATGTGTTATTCATCCCGATATCTGCCCCGCAGCGCACACCTTTTTTATGCTATATACTCATTGAAAAATCTCTCCCGATACTCTACAGTAGACGCTATGAAGATCAGGAGTAATGATGCCAAGGGAATAGTCTGTATACTCATCGCTGCGATGGGTTTTGCACTTATGACCTTTTTTGTAAGACTGTCGGGCGATGTCCCCACTATGGAGAAAGCATTCTTCAGGAATGCCTTTGCCGCAGTCATAGCTTTTGCGACTCTGATCCGTTCTTCTGAAGGCTTCCATATCAAAAAGGGTAACGGGAAGTTCATCTTCCTTCGCTGTCTGTTCGGAACGACAGGACTTCTGTGTAATTTCTATGCCATCGATCATATGCCCCTGGCAGATGCAAATATGCTCAATAAGCTTTCGCCGTTCTTTGCCATCCTGGCATCGATCCCGATACTTAAGGAGAAGCCGACCAAGGTCGACATTATGACGACAGTGATCGCTTTTATGGGTGTTATCCTGATCGCCCGCCCGTCTGAAGGCGTCAGTATGATCCCTGCGATAGCAGGAATATGGGGCGGTGCGGGAGCCGGTATAGCTTATTCGTTTGTACGGCTTCTCGGAACTAAGAAAGAGAGGACACCTATAATCGTCTTGTGCTTCTCGATATTCTCATGCATGTTGTCCCTGCCGTT
>OMQY01000037.1 GCA_900313405.1 uncultured Eubacteriales bacterium | reverse complement strand
TGGACTGCTGCATTAACGGCAGCCCTCGAGATACCGAGTTCCTCGCTTATAGAAGCTCCCGATATGTGTTCTGCCGAATTGATCAGCATAGACAGTACTTTATCTCTGGTCATATTAACTCCATTGGCTTTGATGCTTATGATTATACTCCTAATGGGTTCAGGGACGGTACTTGCAGTTTAAAATCGTCCTAATATGTTATAAAATCAACGGGCATTATCTATCGCAGATCGGAGAGAAGATGGGAAAGAATCGGGCATATATATACCTGTTCATTATGGGGTTCATATCGATCATTCTGTCGAAGTCCCTTTTCCTGATCGCGGGTCTTTTTATGATCACGTTCGGAAGAGAGAACAATTGGATGATGCTGTTCGGCATGACCTTTATCATAACTGTTTTCCTCTATGCCGTGATCGAAGAGATCCGTATAATCCATCAGCTGCGTAAGAGCGATCATCCGGTAGTTAAGGTAATACGCGAGAACATAGAAGCATCTGATGATCTTTTATCCGGCATGCAGACTGCCGAGATGCAATTATTCGGGAGAGGCAGAACTGTTTATGAACCCTTTACCGATGCCGATAAAGATCTGACGGATCTGCTCGAGGAGATCATCTCCGATCGGATCGTCAGCTTTGAGGGACAGGATATAAGCATGTTCGTCCTGAAGATCAATGTTATGGCCGTTAAAGCTGAGGATCTGTGTATCGAGATGGATCAGTTCACAAAAGAACAATACGGAATACTTGTATCTGACGATAGGCGAGCCATTAAAAGAGCCGGCCTTGACAGAAAGGGAATAACTCTGGCAGACAGGAAGAGCTCAGTTTACGACAGGCTCATTAAGTGGGGAAGTTCTGAAGAGAATGAAGATGAAGTGCCTGCTGTCGGTATAAGATTTGCCGGAGTCGTGGTGCGTGCCATCAAGAATATACATGAACGCGGTCTGCTGGCAGAGAGGTATGGAAGAGAACTGCCGATCATGATCACGGATGTCCTGATCAACAGCTATCTCAAGAAGCTCAATGTCGAAGCTAACGGTGAGGATCTCGTAGAGTCTGTAACTAAGGGGCTCTTCAAGGAGTAAGTTACAGAGAGACTTCGGATAGCTCTGTATCCTTGCCCTTCAATCTTCGGAAGACCGTAAGGTACATGGTAAGGAAGCTTGCTCCTCCGCCGATTATATTAGATACCGGTTCAGCCCAGAATACACCGCTTACCGAGTCTCTGAGGAACAGTGGCAGGATGAGTGTCAGCGGAACAACCAGAACTATCTTACGGAATATCGAGAAACAGATGGCCCTTTTTGCCATGCCGAGTGCCATAAAGGTTGATTGTCCTGAATACTGAAGTGACATAAAAACATAAGCCATAAAATATATGTGAAGATAAGTAACCGCCTTCTTGTTGAGATCGGCATCATCACTGAAGAGCCCGATAAAGAATGACGGGAACAGGATTATCAGTATCCAGACCACCAGAGTATAGGCGAAAGCAAACAGGGAAGTGGCGACTATACCGCTCCTGACCCTGTCATACTTACGCGCTCCGTAATTATAGCCGAGTACAGGCTGAGCCCCCATGGTGATACCGGTGACGGCGACGCCGAGCATCGCCCTTACGGAGTTGACGATGGTCATTATGCCGACATAGTCTTCGCCGCCGTATTGTCTCAGCGTCCTGTTGCATACGATCTGGGAGATGCTGTTAGTGATCTCCATAATGAATCCGGTAAAGCCTATCGCGATGATCGAGCCGCATATCTTACGGTCGGGCTTTATATGCCGGGGGTGAAGCCTGATCGCAGGACGCTTTCCGGTAAGAAAGACAAGGACCCACGAAGCGGATATAGCCTGTGATATGACAGTCGCCACTGCGGCACCGCGAATACCCATATCCAGCGCGAAAATGAATATGGGATCCAGGATCATGTTTATACCGGCACCCGAGAAAACAGTTATCATGGCCATCTGAGGGAAACCCTGTGCGGATATATAATAGTTCATTCCGGTAGCGAACATAGTAAAGACGGTGCCGCAAAGGTAGATCCTCAGGTAGTCGGCTGCATATCCGTATGAATTGTCTCCGGCTCCGAATGCGTAGAGAAGAGGCTTCATGAATACCTGAGACAGCAGTGTAAGCACTACGGCACAGGAAAGCAGGAGGAGGAATGAATTGTGCATCACCTTACCTGCCTTCTTATCGTCACCATGGCCTCGGGCGATAGAGAAGACCGGGGATCCGCCTTGCCCGAATAAACAGGTGAAGGCGTTGATTATCGTAACGAACGGCAAAGTGAGCCCTATACCGGTGAGACAGTCGAAGCCGACATCCTTGATATGACCTATGAATATCCGGTCAACGATCGTGTAAAGAAGTGCGGCAAGTTGAGACAGAGTCAACGGCAGTGCCTGACGTATAATGATGGATGACATGCTTCCATGCCCGAAATCATTCTCTTTTACTTTGCTCATCTATATTATCCTCAAGATTTTTCGCTCTATCTTAACATTTTATCTTGCATATTTCATTCTGATGTAATATTATTTATTGGCTGTCACGGATAAGCTGTGCAGGATTACGGCGGGGTGTGGCTCAGGTGGTAGAGTGCTAGCTTCGGGAGCTAGAGGCCGCGAGTTCGAGTCTCGCCACTCCGACCAACTTTTCCTGATACAGCGCAGTTGACACATCGGGGTGTAGCTCAGGTGGCTAGAGTACTTGCTTAGGGAGCAAGGGGTCGTGGGTTCAAGTCCCGTCACTCCGACCATATGGGGGCTGTCTCAGACATATGAGACGGCCCCTTACTATTTGTATGAGCACGCACGCTCTAATGAACTAAATGTAAAATTTCTTGGATAATTTGTCCATTTCAACAGACGAATATACGTGATTGCTTGTCGGAAATGCCCTATTTATTACGCTAATGTTGCAAAAACGTCGGATCCGTTGTATCATTTTCACGTGTTTTATGGGTCGGGACAGCCGAAAGAGAGGGTAATACTATTTTACGACTGAAACTGATTTCTGTATTAACGATACTCTGTATCGTTGGTTCGATGGGAACTGCGGGGGTTGCAGATCCCGGTATCGATCGTGACATGAGCATTTCTCTTCATGAGAAATATGACAAGAACTATGAGATCCTCTGGCAGAACGCTACAGATGAAGAGCGCTACTATTTTCCTGCTGCGATAAAGGCTCAGGCCTGCGGCATAAGTGAGAAGGAGTTCATCCTTTTCTCTCGAGTGGTTGAGGGAGAAGGCGCTTTCTGCGAAGATGATATTACTGATAAGGTGCTTGTAGCATGCACTGTGCTTAACCGTGTCAACTGTAAGAGATGGCCGACTAAGACGATCACGTCCACAGTTCTTCGTAATGGTCAGTTCCTTGCAGTCAATCAAGAGACTCATGAATGCAATATCTCCAGAACTCTTGATTCCGAGTGGGCAATTGTAGAGGCATTCCGACTTGTTGCAGCTCATGAGATCGACTGCCATATGGTCTACTATAATTCCATAGGGTTTACCGGCTATTCACGTCAATTCACCAATTATGTGGATTGCAGTTACTGCAGGGGCAATTATTTCTCCGTGATCGACTGTAACTGTGAGTACTGTACTGAGTGGGATCCGGACTGGTGTGAAGATGACATTGAGATGTATCAACCTGTTTACGAGCGTCCCATTGGTCATATTACTGAGGGAGAACTTATTCATCCCGGCAGGACCGGTTACGGGAATCCCAATGCGTAAAAGTATACAGTCTATTGTTTTCTGTTGATCAACAAGATGTCTGAAGGACAGGTCTACAAGGGGATATTGATTCTCAAAATACTGATTATCGCAATCCTTATTTGGTTATGTGCAAGCATTTCTTCGTGTAGCAAGGATGCAGAGAAAACACCTGTAAGCGTATCACATTCGGATAAAATCTACCGTTCAACAGTACTGGATGTTTCTTTTGACAGGCAGTATTCAGAGATCCACAACGTTTTGTCAGGAGACAATTGTTACTATCTGGTGGTTTCATCTCTGGCCTTTGATTTTGATGTGGATTCTCAAATGGAGTTTTTCCTGCAAAAGTATGATGATGCAGGCAATCTGACAGAGGAATATAGACTGCCGGATAATACAAATGTGTTTGTTTCGAATACATTGCTTGAAAATAGGTTTTTATTTATAACAACCGAAGGAGTATGCGCTCTTGATCTGGATTCCGGAAGTATAAATACGATCATAGATCAGGATAACGCATTAAACGGTGTTTGTTCATTTAATGACGGATATGCTGTGATGAGTTCCGGCAGGATTGAGAAATATAGCGTTGATGATAATCCGGAAACTGTGATAAGTGATCCTTCTCTTAATTGGTACTATGGGCATAATGTGTTCTATGAAGATGATGGAGAGTACTATGTGATAACGCATAGTATGTCTAC
>OMQY01000150.1 GCA_900313405.1 uncultured Eubacteriales bacterium | reverse complement strand
CAGCGTCCGATCGCCTGTCCGAGAGCAATATAAGGGATGCAGTAGTCTGCACATGTCGCGAAAGGTATCTTACGGATCCTGGTCATTACATATGTACCGAGGAATGCACCGATTATGCCTCCGTATACGGCAAGTCCGCCGGAGCGTGTATCGAAGATACGTGAAAGATCCTTGGAATAATAGTCCCATTCACAAAGTACATAATAGAGTCTTGCTCCTACGATAGCCGAAGGAAGGGCTACGAGAAGGATGTCGTAAACGAGTTCCGACGGGAAATCATTCTTCTTGGCATGACGTATGGCAAGGACTGCACACAATACCATACCGAGTGCGATGATCAGACCGTACCAGTATACGCTGAAGCTTCCGATCTTAAATGCGACATCGTTGACGTTGACGTCGACCCCGACCTCAGGAAAGCTTACCTTTACACTGTCATTATTCATATAAGTACCTCTGTTGTTCCTTGATTGACCATAGGCTATGATACCACAGCACTATATAAAATTCTCACTGATAAATGCGGCAGCCTCGGCTTTGTTAAGATCGACCGCCTCCTTAAGGGCATCTACAGAATCAAAAGCCGTCTCAGGCCGCAGGAAATGAAGCAGTTCGACCTCGATCACGGCTCCGTAGATATCCTCGTCGAAGTCAAAGATAAACGTCTCTGCGATATCTCTGCCCTCCTGTTCGACCGTAGGTCTTTTGCCGACATTGGTAACTCCGTAGAGGACCGTCCCTCCGAGCCTGACCCTCGATACATAGACACCTCTTCTGACGACGATCCTGGTCTCGGGGATCACGACATTGACTGTCGGGAATCCCATCTGTCTTCCGAGCTGCTTGCCTCTTACTACCCTGCCTTCGTATGTAAACGGACGGCCGCCGCACAGCGACGCATAGAGATCCATGTTTCCCTCTTCGACACACTCCCGAAGCCACGATGAAGAGATCCTTCTGCCGCTCTCCTCTTCTGTCATGTCGGGTATAACGTGATACTCGATATCAGCCTCGGCGCACTTGGCGGCCATAAGCTCCGTGTCGCCGGAAGCACCTTTGCCGAAGCGGTAATCCGCTCCCGTAAACACAGCTGCAGCCCCCATTGTGTTTATGAGCATATTCTTTATGAAGTCATCGGGACTCATGTTCTTTACTTTCTCGTAATCCAATACTATGAGCTCCTCAACGCCCATATCCGACAGGAGCTTGAGCCTGTCGTTGATATCGGTAAGGAGCCTTCCGTCATTCTTCGGGAAATTGATGAATGTCTGTACTGCGGACACGAGACCTTTGCCTCGCGCCGTTCTTACCATCTTCTTTATTATCGCCTTATGTCCCTGATGAAGCCCGTCGAAAAATCCGAGCGCGATAGCCCGTCCGTACGGCAGGAACGGCATACTGTCGGGATATACTTTTATCGTTCCGTTAATCATCTGAAGCTAACATCCTTTCGATGCGCAGGATATCACTGTCATTCTCGAATGCCCTGTACATAACGGCCGCAACGCTTCCGTTATACACGGCACGGTATCTGATGTCGGGGTCTCCGGCAAGTTCCGGAGCGTGAGGTACGGCACTTATCTTACGACCGAGCCTTACGTCTCTGTATTCGCTCTCGCCAAGACAGATCTCCGGCATGAATGACAATGTCTCTTGTGCGGGTCTGATAAATGACATGTCACCGGCATTTACCATCTCCGCGATCCGCTCTTCCGTATATGCGTCCCTTACGTCAAACGGGCCGCACTTAAGTCTTCTCAGACTCTCAGCATATGCTCCGTATCCGGTCATCTTTCCGACTTCGTCACATATAGATCGTATATATGTTCCCTTTGAACAGTCGACCGTAAACTCGACCTTGAATGAATCCTCTGTCCTCGTGATCTCATCGACTGTAAGAGAATAGATCTTGACCTTGTGCGGCTTAAGCTCCGCTTCTATTCCTTTACGGGCAAGTTCATATGCCTTCCGGCCGTTGATCTTCTTGGCCGAGAACTTCGGCGGTATCTGTTCCGTGATCAAGGCCGTTCTCGCGAAGGCCTCCCTCACCTCTTTATATCCGTTCGCCTCGAGGCGTTCGAGTTCTTCTTCCCCGGGGATATTCTCGGATACGACTTCACCGTCCTTATCCATCGAGTCCGTACTCCTTCCGAATACGGCAACACAACGGTAAGTCTTATCAAAGTCATCCGCGTATCTTACGAACTTCAGGCCCTTGCCGACATAGACGGGCAACAGCCCCGTCGCGAACGGATCGAGCGTCCCGTGATGCCCTACCTTCTTAGTGCCGAGCATCTTCTTAATGTAAGAGTCGACATTCATCGATGTAATGCCGGGCTTCTTGTCAATAAGTATCAGTCCGGACGCATTTGTCTCGGGATTCATAACAGATCTTTTACCCTCGCTATGATCTCATCCTTAAGTTCTGTCATATCTCTGCCTGTCACCGTGAACCCGGCCGCACGAACGTGTCCGCCTCCGCCGTAGCTCTCGGCGAACTTCGAACAGTCAAACGTCTCCTGCGATCTGAGGTTCCCTCTGACAGATCCGTCTTCAGCCTCTCTTAATACTACAGCAAGTTCAACGCCATCGATATCGCGCAGTCTCGATACTACATCGGCAATGTCATCGCGTCCGGCATTATACTGCCTGAACATCTCATCCGGCACAGCCGTAATGGCGAGCTTGCCGTCATAGAACAGCTCGGCATTGGAGCATGCTGCATTGGATATATAGAACTCGTTCGGCATCTTTCTGTCGAAAAGGTAATAGCAGATGATCGCAACGTCTGCACCGAGCTCCATGAGTTCACCTGCGACCGTCAGCGTCTCGGGGGAAGTATTACGGTAAGTAAACCTTCCGGTATCCGTAACGACACCGGTAAGCAGACACTCTGCCGTTCTCTTATCAATGATCTCCGATATATCACGGCCCGTCTCTTCTGCGAGAGCGACAGCCACATAGTAGCAAAGTTCGCTCGCGGAGGAAGCTTCGGGCATGACCCACATGTTCTCGCCCTTAGCCTTGACACTCGCGTGATGATCGATGATGAGCTTGTCGGGACACTGATCGAAGAGCGCCTCGTTCTGCCCCATCCTGTTGCCTTCGGAACAGTCTACCGCGACAGCGAT
>OMQY01000071.1 GCA_900313405.1 uncultured Eubacteriales bacterium | reverse complement strand
GCCTGTAGATTTGTTCCGCCACCGGATACAAAGACTGCTATCTTCATTATTAGACCTCTTTATCAGTTATATGTGACCTTGTGGACGGAATCGGGAGTCTCTGTAGGAAGACCTGCCACATAGTCATTATCAAAGCATGCTGAACAAGTGCCGCAGTGAATGCCCTCGAGCGAATTACGGAGGGACTCGAGCGAGATATAGCCGAGCGAATCAGCACCGATCATCTCACAGATCTGATCGTCCGTCATGGTCTTGGCGGGCAGATCCTGACCTGCAGACGCATTAACGCCGTAGCAGCAAGGGAACTTGACCTGAGGAGAAGCAAGACGCACGTGTACTTCCTTGGCACCGTTATCCTTAAGGAATCTGATGATATGCTTTGTCGTAGTTCCTCTTACGAGCGAGTCATCTACGATCGCGATCCTCTTATCCTTAACAGCAGTCTTAAGAACGGCGAACTTCATCCTTACGGCAAGTTCACGCTGCTCCTGAGTACTCTTGATGAATGTACGTCCTACATATCTGTTCTTAAGAAGACCCATTCCGTAAGGAACGCCCAAACCGTCTGCAAATCCCAACGCAGCCGCATTACCGGAGTCCGGAGCGCCGATTACGAGATCACAGTCACAGGGATGCTCCTTGGCCAGAGCCATACCCGTCTTATATCTTGAATCGAAGATGCTCGTTCCGTCGATGAACGAATCGGGGCGTGCAACATATACATACTCGAAAATGCACACTTTACCGTCCTTGACTCTCTGCTCGGAAGTCTTGTCAGGCTCATAGAACAGCGATGTAACACCTTCATCGGAGATCGTAATGATCTCACCGGGCTCAACGTCTCTTACGAACTCCGCATCAAGTGCATCGAAGGCGCAGTTCTCGGAAGAGAGCATCCACTTGTCTCCCTTGCGGCCGAGCGCCAGCGGACGCAGACCGTGAGGGTCCCTGATACCGATCAGCTTGTCCTCCGTCATCATGACGATGGAGTATACACCCTGCATCTCCTGCATGGTCTTGAGCATAGCATGCTCGCAGTCATCGGTAACGATACGGTTACGCGAGAAAAGCGAGAGTATGATCTCCGAGTCCGTATTTGTCTGGAAGATCGCACCGATGTCCTTAAGGTTCTCGCGGATCTCGTAGCTGTTAAGGATTACGGAATCGCATGTAAGTGCGATATTACCTACCCTTGATCTGATGAGAACCGGCTGGATAGCATCGCTTCCCGTCTCCTCACCGCCTCTGGCATGTGCGATACCGCATCTGCCCTCAAGAGTATTAAGCGTAACTTCATCAAAGATATCCGCTACCATTCCTTCGCGCTTGTGGACCATGAATGTTCCTTCATGGTTCATTGCGATACCTGCTGACTCCTGGCCTCTGTGCTGGAGCGAGAAGATACCGTAATAAAGTGTCTTTGCTACGCCTGTGGACTCTTTTGCCCTGTCATAACATCCGAATAATCCGCTCATCGATCAAACCTCCATATCTGCTATCTTCTGCTGAAGCGCCTCATCCTTGCCCTCTACGGCTGAAGCGAGACCTTCTTTATATTCTTTGAGCTTGGCGGCCAGTTCATCATCTCCGAGAGCGATGATCTGAGCTGCGAGAACACCTGCGTTGGCCGCACCGTCTATCGCTACCGTTGCGACCGGAATACCGGTAGGCATCTGAACAGTCGCATAGAGAGCATCAACTCCGTTCAATGCTCCGCCCTTGCAAGGGATACCGATGACCGGCAGAGTCGTGTTAGCTGCGATAACGCCTGCCAGATGTGCTGCCATGCCCGCCGCTGCGATGATGACCTTGAATCCGTTATCCTTCGCATTTGAAGCGAGTTCCATAGCCTTTGCAGGTGTCCTGTGGGCCGAAGCAATATGAGCCTCGAACTCTATATCGAACTGCTTAAGGATCTTGAAACACTTCTCGATAACAGGCAGATCCGAATCAGATCCCATTATCACCATTACTTTTCCGTTCGCCATATATATACCTCCGCTTTGTTATTCGTCTTCCTGTGTCCACCCGAGTTTTTCCATTATCCTGTAGTAATCAGCTGTCCCCCACTCGATCGGCTTCGGGCAATAGTCGTTCGAGGTAAATGATGTCTGAGAGAACGGGATAACACTGAGATTATACTGTTCAACATAAGTATTGGTCTCATCCATTACGAACTCACACTGAACTATGCATGAATCCGGATCCGACAATCCCGTATTCCCGCCGAAACAGAAATTACTTAAGCTGTACAGGATATACTTCCCGTTATACATCTCTATGGGCTGCAGTCTGTGCGGATGTGTGCCTACGACTATATCGACACCGCGATCGATAAGAGCCTGCGCGGCGGACACCTGAGTGCTGTCCGGAACATACATTCTCTCATAGCCCCAGTGACATGAGACAATGATGATATTGCATCCGTTAGCCTTCATATCATCGATAAGCGGATATATCTCGGAGACCGAATCACCTGATACAAGGTCTACACCGCACATACCGATCTTGATGCCTCTGACCTCATATACTGAATAAGATGTCTTATCGCTCCACAAGATCCCGTAGTTCTCGAGATTGGCTCTCGTATCGTCAAGCCCCTCCTGCATATAGTCATAGCTGTGATTGTTGGAAAGATTGACGGCCTCAACACTGCCGTTGATAAGGATCTCGGCATATTCAGCGGGAGACCCGAAGACAAACTCCTTGATCAGATGGTTTGTCGCATCCGTAAGCGTTCCCTCAAAGTTCGCGAGCGTCATATCGTCCTGTGAGAGATAATCGACCGCATTCTGAAAGCAATATGTGTAATCGCCGCCGATGACGGCATCAAATCCCACCGGACTTCCGTTCCATGCCAGCGCTTCAGCGAGCGTGCAGTCACCGATAAAGCTGCAAACGATATGCTGAGGCTCGGGTGTCGGTGTAGGTGTCGATGTGGGAGTAGGTGTGTCCGTAGGCGTGAGCTCCTCTTCGGGAACGCTCTCTATGGTAACGAGCGTATCGACCGTGGGCTCTGTCGTCTCATCGCCGCGTAGGCTCGAGCACCCGCCGGCAAGCAGGCTGATAAGCAAAGATGCAACGATGACCGGTATAGCTCGACGACTCAAATCAGCACACCCTTTCGCGAAAAATACAGCAATAATTATAACAAAAGAACGGGCGACAGTTCAATGATAGAACTGCCGCCCGGACTATACATTTGCACGAACATTAGCCTGATATCAGGCACATATCTTGGCTCTTATCAGCTTTCTCTCGGAACATATTCCTGACGCAGGAGCATAGCCCTTACAAACAGGCCGGAATCGGAGATAAACTCATCAGGCCAGTGGCCCTGATATTTCTCTTCGATAGTAAGCACGTTCGAGATAAACCTCAGTGCATTGGAAGCCTCCGTAGATGATCCTCCGATAGACCAGTTACACCATCCGATAGAGTTCTCATCGAAGAAATCAAGCCACATCTTGGACTCATCGACGAATACCAGGCCGTTACCGCTGTCATATGTCGTACCCCACTCCGTACAGAAGACAGCAACGCCGTTATCGATAGCAGTCTGAACCTTATCGATGTGATCCTGACCATGGGATCCGGCATAGAAATGAACTGTATACATAACATTCTCATCATCAAGAGGATTCATAGAAGCCACATCCACATCCTGGCTCCAGTTAGGTGTTCCTACGATGATGATATTATCGGGATCGTTCGCCCTGATCGCAGCTATAACTTCCTCTGCATAAGGCTTGATAACGTTGTCCCAGTCAACCTCTACCGCTTCACCGCTGCTGTTAGGCTCGTTACAGATCTCATAGATAACATTCGGCGAATCAGCGTAGATAGCCGAGATCCTCGAGAAGAAGTCGATAGCCTCTGCCTTGTATGTATTCGGATCGCCGTCATAGAGGATATGCCAGTCGATCATGACATACACGCCCTGAGCGATACAGAGATCAACATATTCACACATCTGATCGAAATACTTATCCGGATCGGAGATATAGTTATCATCGCCGGTAGCGGTATACATCGCCATTCTGATGATGTCGCAGCCCCAGTCCTCGGCAAGTGTCTGAACGGAAGCCTCGTTAACGAAGCCGTACATACCGTTAAGACCATATGTGCTCATTCCGCGAAGCTGAACGATATCGCCGTTCTCGCTTACCATATGAGTACCTTCGATATGGAGCTGACCGTACTTCTCGACTACCTTGTCTGTTACGACGGCAGTACTGAACGGGCCGTGCCTGGGCTCTGTCTCCGAAGGTTCTGTCTCAGTCTCTGTCTCGGATTCGGAAGGCTCGGTCTCGGTCTCGACGGGTTCGGTGGCCTCTGTCTCTGTCTCAACAGGCTGAGTGTCGGTGGACGGTGTGGTCTCATCATCAAGCTTCTTAGAACATCCCGACATAACGATCGAGACCGCAATAAGAAGCGATAATGCAATGAAGTGGGGTTTTCTCATATGCGTATTCTCCTTTTACTCTATAACTGACAAAAAAACTTGAAAATCAGTTATGGAATTATGCATTTAAAGTGTATAATAAAGGTGGATATTTGTAAATGTAGCGTCACACTCACGTTTACAAAGTGGTAATACATTATTAATAAATATGTTGACGCTGGCGTTTATAATAATCTTAAGAAGTAAACCGAGGCTAACTACCGGTTTATAAGGCGAGGAGTGATAGCATGGCAAAGCTTGAAGCAGTAAAAGAGAAGATCTGGAAGCTGGCTAGGAAGAACAAGCTGGACGGATTGATCAAATTCTCGGGCGACAGCGACGAGAATGTGCGTACTGAAGTTGCGCTGGCTATGGGACAGATCAAGACCTACGAGAGCGGAATGGCTCTTATCCCCCTTCTCAGAGATCCCTCCCCTTTGGTCAGAGCCGCTGCCGCTACATCCGCAGCAGATATCGAAGCCAAGCATTGCGAAGAGTATGTCAAGAAGCTCGCATTTGCAGATTCCGATCCTAACGTCAGGATCGCTGCCAAGGCGGCTTTCGACAGACTTAAGACAAACGTCGTCTGATGAACAGGATCAAATATAATGGCGGTCTCATGATGAGGCCGCCTTTTGTTATGTCTCTTTCTGTCTCTATACGATACGTCAGCGCTTCTCCACTATCTCTCCGGCATTCTTATAGATGCTGCCGGCAGGGATCGCGCCCCTTACCATTGACAGCGGATAGATCTGCGTATTACGGCCGACGACAGTTCCCGGATTAAGAACACTTCCGCAGCCGACCTCCACAAAATCACCGACGATCGCACCGAACTTCTTAAGTCCCGTTGCGACATCTCCTTCAGAGGACTTGACAGTCGTCAATGACTTGTCCGACTTAACGTTGGATGTGATCGATCCCGCGCCCATATGGCTCTTATAGCCGAGGATAGAATCGCCGACATAGTTATAGTGGGGTACCTGAACATTATCAAAGAGGATAACGTTCTTGAGTTCGGTTGAATTACCGACAACGCAGTTCGCGCCGACGATTATCTTGCCTCTCAGGAAAGCGCAGTGCCTTACCTCGGAATCAGGACCGATGATACAGGGACCGGTGATATAAGCAGAATCGAACACGACGGCGCGCTTGGCTATCCAGATGTCATCGCCTCTCTTCTCATAGATATCAGACGGAAGCGAGGGGCCTATCTTCAGGATGAAGTCGCCGATGTCGGGCAGGACTTCCCACGGATAATCCCTCCCTTCGAAAAGCTCCGCTGCTATAGTATGTTCCAGATCCAGATAATCTCCGACAGAATACATCGATACTCTCCTTTTACTCGACCGTTACGCTCTTGGCGAGGTTACGCGGCTTATCTACGTCGCAGCCCTTGTTAACGGCCATATAATAAGCGAACAGCTGACATGGCAAGACTCCGAGTATCGGCGTTATCAGCTCGTCGCTGTCAGGGATCGAGAAAGTAACATCAGATGCCAGTTCCATGGATGCAAAATGTTCGGGTATGATCGCGAGGACCGTGGCTCCGCGTGACTTGACCTCGGT
Source organism: uncultured Eubacteriales bacterium (assembly GCA_900313405.1). The sequence goes on along the minus strand of OMQY01000071.1, from coordinate 1,484 downwards.
GATATTCGAGACCATCTTGTGTGCCAGATCGTCCTGAGTGATGGGACAGACGACAAGCGTGCCGCTCTCGATCAGAGCGATAGTGCCATGCTTCAACTCTCCGCCCGGATAAGCCTCTGAATGGATATAGGATATCTCCTTGAGCTTAAGTGATGCCTCCATCGACAGATAGTAATCAAGGCCTCTTCCGATAAAGAAGATGCTCTCGGCATTGAACTGCTGAGTGGCGAAGCGCTGGATCTCGTTCTGCTTGGCAAGGATCGCGGAGAGCTTGGCGGGCACGGCCTTGAGTTCTTCCTGATATCTGACATATGTTTCCTTATCGAGTTTGCCTAATACATAAGCAAACTTAAGAGCGATAAGGTAGATGCAGCCGAGCTGTGTTGTATAAGCCTTTGTGGATGCAACAGAGATCTCGGGACCCGCTGCAGTATAGAGAACATAGTCGGATTCACGCGCGATCGTACTGCCGATGACGTTGACGATCGCCAGCGTCTTGCTGCCTCTTGCCTGCGCTTCACGCATGGCATTCAACGTGTCGATCGTCTCTCCTGACTGAGAAACAACGATCGTAAGCGTCTTAGAGTCTACCAGAGGATCGGAGTAGATGAATTCGCTTGCTACGCCGCAGATAACGGGGATGCGGCAGAGCTTTTCGATAAGATACTTGCCGACACACCCGGCATGATAAGCAGTACCGCAGGCGATGAAGTTGACCTTGTCGATCCCCTCCAGGAAAGCCTTATCGACCGGGAAGTGCTCCAGATAGATATCGCCGTCCTTGATCCTGGGGTTGACTGTTGCCTCGAATACGGAAGGTTCCTCGAACATCTCCTTCATCATGTAATGCTCGTAACCGCCCTTCTGAGCAGCATCAGCGCTCCAGTCAACATGGGCGGTCTTATATTCTACAGGCTCACCGTGAACGTCATAGACTTCGATGGAATCCTTCTTCATTACGAGGATGGTATTGTCTTCGAGGTATACGACATCTCTGGTATATTCGATCAGAGCCGTTACGTCAGACGCTACAAAGTTCTCGTTCTTGCCGATACCTACAACGATCGGGTTATCCTTCTTGGCACAGATGAGTCTGTCGGGATAATCACTGCAGAGGACAACGAGTGCATAGGATCCGATGATATCCTTAAGCGCAGAGCATACGGCCTTGAAGACGTCACCGCAGTCATCCTGTTCATAGTAATACTCGATCAACTGGGCTGCTACCTCTGTGTCCGTATCGGATACGAACTGATAGCCCTTACGCGACAGGAATTTACGGAGCTCGGAATAATTCTCGATGATGCCGTTATGAACAACGCAGATCTTCTTGTCCATCGACAGATGCGGATGCGAGTTAACGTCACTCGGCACACCGTGTGTTGCCCATCTGGTATGGCCCATACCGACCGTAATATCGGGATCAGCATCGCCATAGATCTTAAAGCCTTCTTCAGTAACTGCAGCCTTAAGCTCCTCGACTC
>OMQY01000010.1 GCA_900313405.1 uncultured Eubacteriales bacterium | reverse complement strand
GTCACTATCGTCAGCAGCCTTATATCCGTATACGGTAAGCGAGTCCTCATCCTCGGACGTCTTAACTCCGATGGCGTCGAGCTGCTGCCTTACGGCAGTGACCCTGTCGGACTCCTTGATACGGAGCCTGCCTATTCCGGTAAGCGTCATTTTATCGAAAAGAAACGCGGATACTACCGCCATATAGGGAGCTATATCCGGAGTGTCCGTACAATCCCACACGCCTGATGCCCTGTGATCCGGATCATCGGCGTAGTTCAGGAAATCGACTATCGCTCTGTCACCCTGGCGCGAAGCCGGATCGAGTCCTTCGACCGTTATATCGGACCATCGGGACATGCAGAGCAGGAATGCTCCGTTGCTCCAGTCACCTTCAACCTCGAATCCGGAAGTGAGCTCCTTGTCATATCCGCGGGATGTGATCGTGAACACCCCATCCTCGACTGGGATATCGCATCCGTATTTTGTCAATACATCTCTGGTAAGGTCAATATAATGGATGGACTTCATCTGTCCCGTGACCCTGACACTGCTGTTACGAAGCATCAACGGGAGTGCCATAAGAAGTCCCGATATGTACTGCGACGAGACGCTCCCGTCGATAACGTATTCGCCCGATGTCATGGTTCCCGTGATACGGATCGACCTCGTATCATCGTCACGTTCTATCTTTATCCCGTGAGGCAGAAGTGCAGCCTCAAGTTCTTCAACGGGACGGTCATACAGCCTGCCCTTTGTCTCGGCTATGATACGGCATCCCTGATCCCGGTCTTCACGAAGAAGATATGCCGATGCTACCGGTATCATGAAACGCAGCGTGGATCCGCTCTCATTGCACGGAAGGATCACATCCTTTCCGGGCTTCGCCACAGCCAGTGCGCGAAGACAGCCCTTTGTGGCGATAACATCTTCACTGTCGTCAGGAAGCGCCTCGAGATGATTCCGATCACCCAGCAGGAACCGTACTATCAGTTCTCTGTGATAGATCGACTTGGAAGGCGGTGCTTTTATCACCATATCGAGCTTACGGCCGGCACAGGATACTATCATCGTTCACGTCCTGCCTTAAGGAATCCGAGGAACTCGTCCGGAGTCATCTTTACGATCTCTGAACTGCCTATCTTGTCAACAACGATCACGGATATCATGTCTCCACGCTTTTTCTTATCGTTCATGGCTCCCGCTACGGCCTGTTCAGGCGTTATATCATCCTCTGTCGGAAGCCCGTATGCGGCTATAAGCCCTTTCATTGTCTCTGCCTCTGAAGCGGATAATCTGCCTGCGGCTACACTTGCATCTATAATGATGCCCATGCCCTTGGCAACGCACACTCCGTGTGCAAGCTTAAAGTCACTGTCACGTTCGATAACATGCCCGATCGTGTGACCGTAATTGAGCGTCTGACGTCTGCCGTTATCAATAGTATCTTCAGTTATTACCGAGACCTTATCCGCCACGTTCATGGCTACCATCTTTTCGATGAATTCGGGATCTTCCCTGATGCTTCGGGCCTGCCCGTTATCAGCCTTTTCCTTCAGGACGGTAAACAGTTCCGTATCCATGATGAAGGCGTGCTTCAACACTTCAGCCATACCTTCGGTAAAGAGCTCATCAGGAAGTGTGTCAAGACAATCCGTGTCTTCTATTACCATCGACGGCTGCCAGAATGCACCCGCCAGATTCTTTCCTTCCTTGAGGTCGATTCCGGTCTTACCGCCTACTGCTGCGTCTACCATGGCCAGGAGCGAAGTCGGTACCTGGAATACTCTGATGCCGCGAAGGAAAGTCGCAGCGGCAAATCCTCCCATATCACAGGCGACACCGCCGCCGAGGGTAACTACTGCATCTGTCCTCGTAAATCCGTTCTCTGCCATGACGCCCCACATGCCGGTTATGGAATCGATATTCTTGGAACGTTCTCCCGCATCGAAAACATACTCGTACACTTCTATCTTGGCGATCTCAAGGCTCTTCCTGAGCTTGTCCAGGTAGAGCGGCGCAATATTGGAATCGGTAACTACCATTACCTTCTGTATGTCATCCGTCACTCTCTTGATGAGACTTCCGACCTGTGTCAGTGCGCCCCGTCCGATTATGACCTTGTATGACGGCTTGGTACCGACAAAGATGCCTTTCATTTTCCGTCGACCTCCTCTTTACGTTCCTTGCCCTCAGCAAGGAGCTTCTTCAATGTCTCATGGTCGTCATTCTCCATGGCATCTCTGTACTTTTTTAATTCTTCGATCAGGTAATCCACTTCGAAGATCAGATTGTCCTTGTTCTCAAGGAAGAGCTGTGTCCACATCTCAGGATTAAGCCAGGCAACTCGTGTCATATCCTTATAGCTTCCTGCAGAGAATCCTCTGTGAACGAGAGCGCTCGGACTCTTGATATATGCATTCGATACCAGATGAGCCATCTGAGACGTAAAGGCGATTATCCTGTCATGCTGATCGGGGTGCGCCAGACAGAAAGACCCGAACTGACAGGGTGCAAGGAGCGTCTTTACTCTGTCTATCAGATCCATATCATCGAACCTGTCCGGACAGAGGACCATCGGGGCTCCCTTGTACATATTGGCTCTGGCATGTCCCATGCCGGAGAACTTTGTACCTGCCATGGGATGACATCCGACAAATTCAAATCCGGCTTCATGAGCAACCTCAAATGCCTCACGGCAGATCCATCTCTTCGTTCCGCAGGCATCGATCACGAGGCCGTTCTTATTGAAATGGTCTTTATGCTCACGTATCCAGTTGATGGATGCTTCGGGATAAAGACTTACTATGACGATGTCGCAGTCAGGAAGATTATCATCCGTCAGATAGTCGTCGATCACTCCCTGCATCTTTGCCATATCGGCAACCGTCTCGGTCCTGTTCCAACCGTAGACAGTATTGCCGTCCGCATTCTCCTTGTATGCTCTTGCAAACGATGCTCCGATAAGGCCTAAGCCTACGACTCCGACTGTGATCCCGCTCATTTCCCGATCTCCTTTTCGCGTATATTTTAGAGTATGCTGCGTACTCGCGCAACAGAAGCGGCGAGCTCCTCAAACTGCTTGTGGTCGATAGCCTGTATGCCGCCTGAGAGAGCCTTGCCCGGCTCGGGATGAACCTCGATCTCGATGCCGTCAGAACCTGCCGCTACAGCAGCGAGAGCTCCGCCTCTTACAAGTGAAGCCTTGCCTGTCGCATGTGAAGGATCGGCAATGACGGGAAGGTGGCTTAACTCCTTGAGAAGAGGGATGGCTGCGATATCAAGTGTGTACTTTGTATATGTCTCAAAAGTCCTGATACCTCTCTCGCAAAGGATAACGTTCCCGTTACCTTCGGCCATGATATATTCGGCACTCATCAGCAGTTCCTTAATGGTAGCGGACGGGCCTCTCTTAAGGAGCACCGGCTTGCCGCTCTTACCGACGAGCTTCAGCAGTTCATAGTTCTGCATATTGCGCGCACTGATCTGGAGGCAGTCGATCTTATCAAGGAGCGGTAACTGTTCCGTGCTGACGATCTCGGAAATAACGGGAAGCCCCGTTGCCTCCTTAGCCTTGAGAAGGAGCTTAACGCCTTCTTCTCCCAGACCCTGGAAATCGTAAGGAGAAGTTCTCGGCATAAAACAGCCGCCCTTCAGGATCTGAGCCCCCGCCGCCTTAACAGCCATGGCTGTCGCGATTATCTGTTCCTCGGATTCGACTGAATCAGGGCCCGCGATCACTGCAAAGTTCCCGCCGCCGATCTTAACGCCTCCGATATCAACAACCGAATCCTCCGGATGGAACTTACGGTTCGCCTTCTTGAACGGATCGGATATCCTCGTTACAGACTCGACGATATCCAGTCCCTCCAGAAGATCGGTATCTATTCCGGATGTATCACCTATAAGACCTAATACGGTACAGAACTCGCCCTTTGATCTGTTGACCTTGATATCCTGCTTCTCGAACCAGCGGATAAGATTGTCCACCTGCTGTTCTGTCGCACCGTTCTTGATAACTGCTATCATGTTTTGCCTCCTTACAGTAAAAATGCCGCCCGATCATCATCGTGCGGCAGGTGTTTCATTAAAAATCTCTCGGAATTCCACTCAAGCACAAACCGCTCTCACTTCTTGTTGTCGAAGTAAAAGTAGGAATAATAATATGCATAAGCGATAACATTCTTCATATTGGTAAGATAACCTCTTCTGTTATTTTCCATCAGTAATTAAAGCACGATGGGAACATACTGTCAAGGAATCATAATTCAACCGACAGCAGCCTTCTCCTGGATATATTCTTCGACCTTGTCGAAGTCGACTCCGAGTGCAACAGCGAACTCGGCATTCATACGCCGCTCCGCTTCGAGAAGGAGCTTCTCGTCCTGCATGTTGAGCCTCTTGCCCTCTGCCTCAAGAGTGGCTCTGTGATTCCTTATAAGACTGATGACATCCACGATCTCTCTTCTGGATCCGGACGTTACTATGCTTCCGTATGTATCTTTACGCTGATTCCTGTCTTCGATCCACTCAAGCTTAACATCGCTGATGTCATCGATCAGCTTGATCGCTTCCTCCTTGGAGATAACAGGCTGCATCCTGGATACGAGCTTCTCGTTATCGTAAGGAACATATACGACCAATTCCTGCTGCTTGGTAAAGAGCGGCTTCAGGATATAATACTTCTGAGGACGCTCATGGTAAAAACTGATGTCTTTGATATCATCTACCTTGCACACGCCACTGCCACCGTATACAACAGTATCGCCTTTTGTGTACTTCATCTAAGACCTCACTTCTGCTCAGGGTGAATTTTCCGACAAATAAATTATATCATCGCGTATATGAATAAGTCAGTTGGCATTTTGGACAAAAAAGAGACCGCAAACGTGCTTAATTGTTGCGTTTGCGGTCTCAAATGACCTTATTATATCAATATAATTTTAGATTGGTTTACTCTGTCCTGAGAGCTGCAACAGGATCCATCCTGGCTGCCTTCTTGGAAGGAATAAATCCGCCGATGAGTGTCAGTACCGTACTCAGTACGATCAGGATGATCGCAGGAGCGACATTGATGACACCGTTAACGTTGTTCGTGTCAGCGATGCTGTGGATGATCGCATTGATAGGGATCAGCATCAGCTCGGCTATTCCTATACCGAACAGACCCGCCAACAATCCGATGATGAACGTCTCGGCATTAAATACCTGAGAGATATTGTGCTTGGTAGCACCGATAGCTCTGAGTATACCGATCTCCTTCGTTCTCTCGAGAACGGAGATATATGTGATGATACCGATCATGATCG
>OMQY01000279.1 GCA_900313405.1 uncultured Eubacteriales bacterium | reverse complement strand
CCTCGGGACGGGATCCTGAACTCGAGGCGGCTGTATCCCTTATCGGGCGGAAGCATATTCAGGAGCTCGGCTTTACGCCTTCCGAGCTTCTCCATAACAGGGCCAACGAAGTCCTCGGGAACATCGATGATAAGATCCTCAACAGGCTCACAGAGAACGCCGTCGATCTCCTTCATGATCACGGTAGGCTTACTTACCTGGAACTCATATCCCTCTCTTCTCATGGTCTCGATAAGGATAGAGAGGTGAAGTTCTCCTCTTCCCTTAACGATAAATGCCTCTGTGGTATCAGTCTCTTCAACTCTCATCGATACGTTGGTCTCGACTTCCTTGAAGAGTCTGTCTCTTAAGTGCCTGGATGTTACATACTTTCCGTCCTGTCCGGCGAACGGGCTGTCGTTGACGGAGAATGTCATGGATATGGTAGGCTCATCGATATTAACGAACGGGATAGCCTCGGGGGTATCCGTAGCACAGATAGTATCGCCGATATTAATGTTCGGGATACCTGCTACACAAACGATCTCGCCGATCGAAGCAGAAGGTATCTCCTGACGTGACAATCCCTGGAATCTCAGAAGCTTAACGACCCTGGCATTACGGCTGCCGTCTTCCCCGAATGTAACGACTGCGACATTCTGGTTCTGGGAGATAGTGCCTCGCTCGATCCTGCCGATAGCGATCCTTCCGATATAGGGATCGGTATCAATATTGGATACGAGGAGCTGAAGCGGTGCATCCGGGTCGCCCTCAGGGCAGGGTGTATACTTTACGACTGTGTCAAGGAGAGGTCTGAAATCAAGCTCCTTGCCTGACTCATATTCCTCGAGATCAAGTGTAGCGATTCCCACCTTACCTGATGAATAGACAATGGGGAAATCAAGCTGATCGTCATCAGCTCCGAGTTCTATGAACAGATCGAAAACCATATCGACAACCTGTCTTGCTCTTCCGTCAGGACGGTCGATCTTATTGATACAGACGATAGGCTTAAGACCCATCTCAAGTGCCTTACGAAGAACGAATCTTGTCTGGGGCATCGGACCGTCAAAAGAATCAACAACAAGAAGTACCGCGTCTACCATCTTAAGAACACGCTCTACCTCACCACCGAAGTCGGCGTGACCGGGAGTATCCACAACGTTGATCCTGATGTCGCCATACTGGATCGCCGTGTTCTTGGCCAAGATCGTGATACCGCGCTCACGTTCCAGATCGTTGCTGTCCATTACCTGCTCAACAACTTCCTGATTCTCTCTGTAGATACCCGCCTGCTTGAGCATTGAATCGACGATCGTGGTCTTACCGTGGTCGACGTGTGCTATGATGGCGATATTGCGCATATTCTCGATCTTCTGTGTGGCCATACCTAACTCCTTATGACACATAATACTTTTCGCTCTGATACACATAAAACAGCACTATATATTTTGCTACTTAAAACGGCGGTTTATCACCCGACATATTCAACAAAAATAGTTACGGGAACCCCGACGCAGCCTGTCATATTGGGGAGCGCCAAAGAATTGTCAGGTATGTTCGGAAATACTGCCCTGTTTTATCGAGAAATAACGGTCAGTCCTCGAGCCTTACAGAATAGATAGGACCTGTCTTGACGAGAAGGACTTCCGTGCCTTCCTCTATCCTGTCGTAGTCGGCCTTGGTGGTCTGAACGAGTTTACAGAGAAGCTTCTCGGGATGCTCGATAACAACCGTTACATGGTACGTCTTACTTCTGCCTCCGGAGCTCTTGGAAGTGTATCTTACCTGCTTCCACACTGCGCGGCACTCTGCGACCATCGGCCTGCTCAAAAGTGTCATGCCGGCGAACACAAGTATGCCCGCACCGAGGAGGCTGATTATGATCCCAAAAAACAGAGGACCCGACTTGACCGCCATAAAAATGCCTGCTGCCAGAAACACGGCTCCGACCGTCGCGATCAGCGGGCCTGCACCGGCTCTGCACTTCTTGGCAACCTTTTCCTGCATCTCATTCTCCGG
>OMQY01000192.1 GCA_900313405.1 uncultured Eubacteriales bacterium | reverse complement strand
GGAGCCTCCAGCCGGGATCGAACCGGCGACCTCATCCTTACCATGGATGCGCTCTACCTACTGAGCTATAGAGGCGGATACATAACGGAGAGGATTATAACACAGCTTTGTTTATCTAACAATAAGCACTCGGCAAATGGTCAGATCATCTGAGAAGCAGTGCCACCATAAACGTTACCGCGCATGTCCCCATCGCTACGATCAGGAGCGACTTGTTCTTCCAGGACAGCATCATCGCAGTCAGAAGGCCGCAGGAGGCCGCTGCTATATTGCCCGTCGAATAGAGCATCGCAGGGAAAGTCATCGAGGACAGTACAGTGTACGGAATATAGTCCAGGAAAGCCTTTACGCGTTTGTTGGTGATCTTCTTTTTAAACAGCACAAAAGGAAGAGCGCGGATCAGATATGTGACCACGACCATAACGACAAGCAGCGGGAAGTAAACGGAATTATCCATTGGCGCCTCCTTCCGCATTGTCGTCATACGGCGTCATGAAGACACCGATAAGAGCGGCAACGGATGCACAGATAATGATCGCGAATCCGGACGAGATATGTGCGTGAAGGAAGTCGACATAGCGGAAGACGACAGCCAGAGTGACGGCTATCAGGCAGCTCCACATAACGGTGCGGTCCTTTCTTGTCTGAGGGAGTACTATCGCGACGAACATACCGTAGATACCGATCGCGAGCGATTCGGATACGACATCGGGCATTATGCTCCCGAAGACCGCTCCGAGAAGTGTTCCCAGTGTCCAGCCGATAAGCGGGAGGAATGCCAAGCCTGCCATATATCGTCTCCCGACCGGATGCGGGGCGCCCGCTGCAACGCCGAATATCTCGTCGGTAATGAAGTTGGCAAGGGCGATCCTCGCCGGTGTGGTCATGCTCTCATCGGTCTTCTGTGACAGCGAGATCGACATAAGTGAATAACGGATATTGATTATCGCCGTCGTCACGGCCATCTCGATAAGTCCGCCTGAGGCAGACATTATCCCGACACCTGCAACTTGCCCGGCCGACGTCAGATTCGCGAACGACATTATCACGGCCTGCCACCAGGACAGACCGGATGTTACGGCCATGACGCCGAAAGAGAATGAGACAGACAGATAACCGAGACCGATCGCCAGTCCGTCTCTTAACCCTTTGGACAGGGAAGAGGCATTATTATCCTGCATAGGCAGAGATCACCTCATCGAAGGTCCTGTATGAAGAAGGCGCCTGATCGTCCTCAAGGAGCGTATAAGTTACCTGACCGTCAAGGTCACTGTCGACGGCATAGACATCAGTTCCGTTGACCATAACGTACTTGTAGATATCCATCAAGAGGTTACCGGTACTGTCAGTGGACACCGTAGTCATGATCAGATACATCATATCGTCAGCCACATCATAGAATTCATAATGCTTCTCATCATTGGTATTTTTATCGAAAACAACCTCGATGGAACGATACGTTCCCTCATCAGCGCTGATAAAGTACGATTCATACTCATTTCCGTCAGCGTCCGTGCCGCTACCCGGGGTGCGCTCGGCCTGAGCTCCCTCTTCCATCATATATGCGGTCCTCTGAGAGCTCCAAAGATCAAATCGTCCCTGATAATCCGTGATATCGGCGGCAGCACTCTCACCGGTCGACTCGATAGCCGATCCGGCAGCCCCTGAAGTCTCGTCGCTGTCCTTCCCGGAACATCCGGCACCTGTCACCATAGTAAAGATCAAAACTGCTGCCAGTATCTTTCTGCGCATATATAACACATCCTTTGTAATATCATTCTGTTCAAATACAGACGGATTATAGCACATGATCCGTAATAGTTCGCCCCTGACATCGGTATGACGAAGAGCTGTGCCCTTTTACTTTCGATGGTCAGTTGACAAACGCCATAAATGCAAGTAAAATTACAAGGCATTTTGCGATAGACATTAGTTTAACGCGACCATATGGCACACGGAGAAGTCGCCTAGCCTGGTCGAGGGCGCACGACTGGAAATCGTGTAAACCCCAAAAGGGTTTCGAGAGTTCGAATCTC
>OMQY01000153.1 GCA_900313405.1 uncultured Eubacteriales bacterium | reverse complement strand
CTTCAGATCCTTCCTCTACTCGTCGGATCGCCATGACCATGCGTTCAATGGAGGCCTTGATCCCCTCGGGAACGATAAAATATCTGTCGACATCTTCGGAATTTGTCAGAGTATGTTTGACGATGTCATATGTCCTGCATCTGAGCGATCCTGAAGTAAAGATGGTACTCATCGCTAAGCCTCCGTAAAAGATATACCGGCCATCCCGTGACCGGTATATTCATTTTACCAAAAGCACTTATGTTACTCAATCATTCAATGTACTATTTATTGGACACAAGGCTGTCCAGATTCTTGCCGTTCATATCTCTCATAGTGACCGATCCGGCCTTGAGCATTTCCTCGATAGCGGCCTGTTCCTTGGGGCGCTTGATCTTAAGTGTTGTAGTCTTTATCATGTCCGTCTCGGAGAAGGAATAGTTACGTACGATCTTATAGGAAGGCATCTTGTGATTTACTTCCTTCATCTCTCTGTCGAGATATTCGGCTACCTGAGCGTCATCAGCCTTGCCTCCGAGTCCCAAGACCTCACCGATCGTGTTGCGGTCGATCAGGAGCTTAGCCGAGATATCAATAGCTTCTCTCTCATTCTTATATCCCCATACGAAGGATTCCTTAACGCCCTTGATCTCGTTGATCAGTGATTCGATCTCCTCGGGGAATGCTTTCTTACCGTTTGTCAGGACTATCATGGACTTGACTCTGCCCGTAACGTGGATACAGCCCTTCTTATCGATATATCCCATGTCTCCCGTATGGAACCATCCGTCGGCATCGATGACCTCACGTGTAGCCTCTTCGTTATTGTAATAACCGAGCATGACACAATCGGATCTCGTGATGATCTCACCTTCGGCATTCTTGGCATTGCTGTCCGTATCGATAGCAGCCTCGATCCCGACCATAGGGCGGCCTACACTTCCGTGAACATTGCACTCGATATTCGTCGTAGAGATAACGGGACTGGTCTCAGTCAGACCGTAGCCCTGGAAGAACTGTATGCCGAAGTCCGTGAAAGCATCAACATACTTCTTGTCGATACCGGCACCGCCGATAACGACCATTCTCATATCTCCGCCGATCTTGTCAATGATCTCCTTGAAGACTGCACGTCTGATATCCAGTCCGAATCTCTTGAGAAATCTTGTAACAGGGATCATTATGTTGATGAGCTTCTCTTTACCTGATGCCTTGATACCTTCTTCGATCTTCTCATAGATATTCTCGTAAAGGAGCGGAACCGAGATCCCTACCTCGGGATGCCACTCGACCAGATTCTTAGTAATATAACGGAGTCCGTCAGACAGGCACAGGCAACAGCCCACAGACAAAAGGAACAGATCACACGTATTCTCGAAAGTATGATGCAGAGGAAGAATAACATATGCTCTGTCACCCGGAGCTACCCACAATGTCCTCGTTATCGAGTATACATTTGAAGCTATATTCTTGTGAGACAGGAGGACTCCCTTACTCATCGAAGTCGTACCCGAAGTAAACAGTATTATCCTTGCAGCTTCGGGATCGATAGGTGTCTTCTCGAACTTACGGTCACCCTGTTCTCTGAGAGCCTTACCCTTAGCGATAAGATCTTCCATCTTTACAAATGAATCATCATCCTCCGGCCAGTTCTTGACTGCCTCGGGATACATGCAGACAAAGTGCTCCACAACGACCTTATTCTCACCCTTACGCATCTTCTCCAGGATAGACAAGACCATCGGATGGTGCTTAGGAGCATAGAACAGTATCTTGGCTGCGGAGCGCTCGAGCAGCGCTACAAGCTCATCTTCGGGAAGAGCCCTGTCGAGAGGCACACCTATACTGTCCGAAGAGAGGATCGAGATATATGATACATACCACTCATAGCAGTTCTCACCGACTACTGCGAGCTTATCACCTGCATATTTACAATTGAGGATATATGTTGTCAGATTCCTGATGTCTTCACCGAATTCGGCGAAGCTTCTGTGAGATTCACTCTCCTTGGGGTTACGCCTGAAGATGAAGGCGTCAAGTTCCGCATGCTTATCGCATGTTGTCAACACAAGCTCCCTGATATTGCTATACCTGTCGGCTTCGTATATGGGTACTCCTGTTACCGGACGCATGGCGACCTCCTGAAAAACTTTGTCGGAATGGATATTATCATTTTCGAAAATAATAGTCTACCTTTACGGGAACAATATTTTGACTTTCAAAGTAATTTATAATTTTCTCGCGCCCGAAGACAAATATTTTGTATTTTATGAATAATAACGTTTTATTGAAATATCATTTTATTTTTGTTTACTTAATCCAAAAGATGATGTAATGTACTGTATGAACGAGGTGAAATAATCAATGAGCGAAGATATCAGCACAGTTACTGAGAATAACACAGAGCACGACAAGGCTTCTGCCAAACATTCATTACCCATCATTAACCACGATAAGCATACCAAGGAGCATCTGGATAAGACCTATCCCACCAAGAGAGGTTTCTGGGATGTAGTCGCCAAGAATATCTTCCTCCTCCTCACACATATGTGCGTAAACATGAAGTGCATCGGCCGCGAGAACTTTCCTGCTGATAACCCTTATGTCGTAGCATCCAATCACCAGAGTTATGTCGACGGTGTCCTGATAATCGACTACCTCCCCAAGGGACATTTTAAGTATATGTGCTGCCTGGCAGCTTCGGATCTCGAGACTAATCACGGCAAGCTCGGCCGTCTGATCATGAGAGTAGGCCGAGGCATCGCGGTCGACCGTTACGGCAATCCGGTCCGCGGTCTCATAAAGGCCAAGAAGGAAGTCGATGAAGGAAATATCCTTTTCGTTTTCCCCGAAGGCACCAGAACAGCTTCAGGTAAGCTCGGTGAGCTCAAGGACGGTGCAGCCTACATAGCCATCAAGTCAGGAACACCACTGATCCCGGTCTATATTTCCGGAGCATATCAGATCTGGCCCCGCCAGAGCAAGCACCCTCACCCTTTCAAAGGATTCCTTAAGAGACGTAAGATCCGTATCTATGTCGGTGAACCGATCTACGGTAAGGACTACAACAACGACGCGCATCTGATGACAGCCGCTCTATCTGATTGGATGCACGATATGGAAGACAAACACTACGATCCCGAAGCATAAGCCTTCGGGTTCTTTGTTCTTTACCGATATTTCTTCACTTACTCAAAGAAAGCCAGTGTCAATGCTCTCGGGTAGACTTCGAACCTGATCCTGTGACCGAAGAAGTCTTCACCGTCATAATTACCTTCAAGCTGAAGCGAACTGTCTTTGCACGTGATTATGCCACTGGTCGCACGGAAGGTCTTAACGCCCCTGCGACCGACGTGACGGCCGTGCTTATAACTCAGGAGCAATGAGAGCGCCCTGGGGAGATTGACATCCTCGACTACACATACGTCAACAACACCGTCTGTCAGCGATGCTTCCGGCGCAGGGCAGTATCCGGAGCCGTAATACTTACCGTTACAGATACTTATCAGAGTATGGTCCTCACTGTCGCTCTCATATGTCTCACCGTTCTCCAGCTCAAGCGAATAGGAAAACTTGGAATTGCGGTTGCCGAACACGGCTTTGACCGCGGCCTTACGATAAGCATTCTTTGTGGAGCCCTTCTTCTTTGTCAGTACTTCTTCCTTCGCTGCCGCCTGGACCTTGGTATCAAGTCCTACGGAAGCAACGTTATTGAAGTAGCCGGACCAGTTCTGAAGATGTGTGCCCATAATGTCATAGCTGTCAACACGTACGAGATCGATGGGCTTGAGCTTAACAGAATCCAGGTTCTGCAAGAGTTCCTCTATGGTCTTGGAATGGCGGCGCGGCATAAATGATCTGACAAAATCATTGCCTGTTCCAAAAGGGAGACATATCATCGGTGTCTTACGGAAAGCAAGTGCGTTCGCGACTTCGTGTATCGTTCCGTCACCGCCGCAGGCGACTATGGCTACTTTATCGCCAAAGGATTCGCTCGCTTCAACAGCTATCTCCGAAGCGTGTCCGCCGTATTCCGTGTAGCGGATCTCGATCCTGGCACGCAGGTCAGGATCTTTACGGGCTATCAGATTGATCGCATCATCAAGAGCTTCAAGGTTCTTAGCGGGCGATCGGCTGTTGACTATAAGG
>OMQY01000273.1 GCA_900313405.1 uncultured Eubacteriales bacterium | reverse complement strand
GGATCCTAAGGGCTTCACAGCTCTTGTAGAGAAGGCAAAGGCTGCACTCTGATGTAATGAGTCATCATTATAGGAGCCGCTCCCGGTAATGGAGCGGCTTTTTTGTTCTCGAAAAGTATCGTCAGTACCAAATGAAAGACGTTCGGCACTTGTATCATTCGTGGTTTTCGAGTAATATCTATAGGCAGTTTTTACTTAAGACGCACGGAGGTTAATTATGTACGACCATATCAAAGCAGAAGATCCCGAGATCTACTCAGCAATTTGTCAGGAGCTCGGAAGACAGAGAGATAAGATCGAGCTTATCGCATCAGAGAATATCGTTAGCGAGGCAGTACTTGAAGCAGCAGGCTCGGTACTTACGAATAAATATGCAGAGGGTTATCCAGGAAAGAGATACTACGGCGGATGCGAGTATGTTGATATCGTAGAGCAGCTCGCTATCGACAGACTTAAGCAGCTTTTCGGTGCTAAGTTCGCCAATGTTCAGCCTCATTCCGGTGCTCAGGCTAATACAGCAGTATATTTTGCCATCCTCGAGCCCGGAGATACGATCCTCGGTATGGATCTGTCCCACGGTGGTCACCTTACCCATGGTATGAAGCTCAATGTTTCCGGACGTACCTATCATTCTGAATTCTATCAGGTTGATAAGGAGACCGGCATGATCGATTACGAGGCCGTAAGAGCCAAGGCTCTCGAGTGCAAGCCTAAGGTGATCGTTGCAGGTGCTTCCGCTTACCCCAGGATCATCGATTTTAAGAAGTTCCGTGAGATCGCTGACGAAGTCGGTGCGTATCTCTTCGTAGATATGGCTCATATCGCAGGTCTTGTTGCAGCAGGGCTTCACCCTAATCCTGTTCCCGTTGCTCACATTACGACAACAACTACTCACAAGACATTAAGAGGGCCTCGTGGCGGCGTTATCATGTGTAACGATGAGGAACTTGCAAAGAAGATAAATTCAGCAGTATTCCCCGGACAGCAGGGCGGACCTCTTATGCATATCATTGCTGCCAAGGCAGTTGCATTTAAGGAGGCTCTATCTCCCGAGTTCAGAGAGTATGCCAACAATATCGTTAAGAATGCCAAGGCTATGAGCGAGGCTCTCCTTGCACGTAATGTTAATCTCGTTTCCGGAGGTACCGACAACCACCTGATGCTCATCGACTTAAGAGGCACGGGCATCACAGGTAAGGAGCTCCAGCTCAGACTTGACGAGTGCAATATCACGGCAAACAAGAATACTATTCCTTTTGACCCTGAGAAGCCGTTCATCACATCCGGTGTCAGGATCGGTACACCTGCCGTTACCGCAAGGGGCATGAAGGAAGAGGATATGGTAGAGATCGCCGATCTCATTTCTCTCTGCATCTTCGATTATGAGAACAAGAAGGATGAGGTCAAGAACAGAGTAGCTGCTCTTACAGCTAAGTATCCTATTTATCCGGACCTCAAGTAATGAGCTTTGAGACTGCTGATAAAGGTGCTCAGCCTTTGGCCTATCGTATGGCTCCCCGTAATCTCGAGGAGTATGTTGGTCAGGAGCACATAATCGGCAAAGGAAAGATGTTAAGAAGGATGATCGAGGCGGACCGTCTGTCCTCGATCATCCTTTTTGGTCCTCCGGGAACCGGTAAGACCGCACTGGCGAGAGTGATCGCCAATAACACATCTTCGAAGTTTGCGCGTCTTAATGCCGTTACTGCGGGTGTGTCAGATATCAAACAGGTCATAAGTGATGCTACTAATCCGATCCTGTCGGAAGGTAAGCGAACAGTCCTGTTTATCGATGAGATCCATCGCTTTAATAAGCTTCAGCAGGATGCGCTTCTTCCATTTGTGGAGGACGGGACTGTTATATTGATAGGCGCGACGACTGAGAATCCCTTTTTCGAAGTGAATAAAGCTCTTGTATCAAGGTCTACCGTGCTTCAACTTAAGGCACTTACCGAAGATGATGTAGTAACGATCCTGTCGAATGCCTTATCCGACAAAGAGCGCGGTTATGGTAATACTTCCGTTGATATCACGGAGATGACTCTGCGTAAGATAGCGAACTTGAGCGGCGGAGACGCCCGTAATGCATTGAAGGCTCTTGAACTTGCCGTTATGACTACGCCTCCGGATAAGGACGGAACGATCGTTATCACTGATGAAGTCGTAGGGGATTGTATGCAGAACCGTACGGTTATCTTCGATAAGAACGGAGAGAGCCACTACGATAATATATCTGCCATGATCAAGTCGATGCGCGGTTCTGATCCGGATGCAGCCATTCTATATCTGGCCAGAGCCCTGAAGGCCGGAGAAGATATCGAATTCCTGGCCCGAAGGATAGTGATCTGTGCTTCGGAAGATGTCGGACTTGCCAATCCCAATGCGCTTCTTGTCGCCATGGCTGCATATAATGCCGCGGCGTCTGTCGGTATGCCGGAAGCCAGGATACCTCTTGCGGAAGCATGTGTAATCGTCGCTTCGTCACCTAAGTCCAACGCTTCGTACCTTGCGATCGACAAGGCTCTGGATGATGTCGAGAATACCGATACCGGTGTCGTTCCGATGCATCTTCGTAATGCTCCGGCTGGAGGGATGAAGGACTTGGGATACAGCGTAGGATATAAGTATCCTCATGATTTCCCGGGTCATATAACCGCTCAGCAGTATATGACTGATGCAACGATCGGGCGTAAATACTATGAACCCACTGATATCGGTTATGAGAAGAAGATAGCCGAATACCTGGAATATGTACGTAAGAATACTGAAGGTGGTAAAGATGAATAAGTGCTCCAAAGGAATAAGAATCGCAATGGTTGTCGTTATGTTGTTTGTCATGACGATGTGTTTCACGGGATGTAAGGAAGATGTATCCGTTGATGATCCTGTTACTATCGAGAATGTCAACAGTTCGAGCCGTAACGTGGCTCAGGGCATTGTGCGTTCCATATTCACAAGAGATCTCGAGATGATGTATGCTTGTTACCCTGAATCGGCCGCCTTTGTGCGCGCCGAGGATCCTGATGAGCTGTTTGACAGTTATCTGGAAGGATTCAATCCCGACCTTGAGTTCTATGGTGTATCGTTCACCGCCAACAATGCCTTTACTGTCGAGAACGGATATGACGAAGGATATATGAAGCTCAATATATCGATGCTCCACAATGTGGAAGAGGATGCCATTACCGCGATCGAGCTGCTTAAGGAACGTGTTACGTTCAAGAATTCATCCGATGATTATGAGTCGTCCGATATCTATATGATCGTTTATGAGACGGAAGGGGCCTGGTATTTCTTCGAATTTGCGGATTCAGATGCCGACTTTAATAGCTGAGAGTGACTCAAGACAGGGCGTATGCTGCCTGTAGTATGTAAGGGCATTGACCCCGAGTGACTTCAGATATTCTGCTGTTTCATCTATGAGATTTCCGAGGGTCTCACACCTGTGAGAATCCGATCCTATAGAGATGAACCTACCGCCCATTGCCAGATAGCGTCTGATCACGTCTTCGTCCGGCATGATGAGCTTGCTGCCCTTACGGATCTGGGATGCGATAGAACTTGTATTGATCTCGAGAGCAGCACCCTTGGTGATCATGGCTTCGAAGAGCCTGTCGAATTCCCCCGGGCAGTCGTTATACCATACAGTCTCATCTTTGTTGCTACTATAACGGTTGATGTAGTCATAATGGGCTATAATGTCGTAATTACTGCAGTCTTCGGCCATCTTTGCCATAGAGGCG
>OMQY01000299.1 GCA_900313405.1 uncultured Eubacteriales bacterium | reverse complement strand
GTTCTTGCCGACCATAGTGATGATAAAGAACGTGATACAGATTATCGCATGTGTTCCCCAGAGGATATAGAGCTGATAGATCGGAGTGTTGTTCTTAACCTTGCCCAGTGCATTCGATATCATATCGAAATGGTAATTGAACGGCAGAGCCGTGAGTGTCGATACGGTAAAGATGAAGCTCATTCCGGCACTTACCTTGGTGAGGGCACAGGGCGTTGCAACGACGCAGGCATAAGCGAAGACCAGAACGAGCGCCTGAAGCAGGAAGTGAACGACGGGCGATGAGCCGACTGCCAGATAGACACCGAGGATACCGGCAATAGTGGCACCGAAGCCTATGACGCCGGCGATAGTACTGAACCTGGAGGAGTATCTGGTGTGGTACACAAGGAGCGTCATCGACGAGAATATGAAGTAGATAAGGAAGTCCCAGTAGTTGGTCATCTGAGCACAGCCGAGAAGTACGGCTATGGTGATAAGTTCAACGTTGATGAAGGTCTTGTATGCTGTCGTAAGTGTTCCGTTCTTGGGCGAGAAATTCGAGAACGATATGCTTGAAGTATAGGTGCTGTCGGCAGTCACTATCTTACGGGTGATCATTGCGATGCAGACCGCCATAATGAGCAGGACAACCATGGTGGATACGACATGTGCATGAAGGTCGCCTACAAGATACGAATAGAACGGGAACTCTTCTATCGTGTAATCTCCGCCTCCCTTTGCTGTCTCGGCGGTGTCGGGATTGTAGCCGATATATCTCGTGCTGTCGGGATAGAAGAAGAAATATTCGGGGTCGTTATATGAGTTCCTTCCGACATCGAAGCCCATCTTATCGAAAAGCTTCAGGAATCTGTGACCGAAGCTGTCCTCATCGTAGAAGAACGAATGCGAGTTACCGAAGATCATGACGGTGAAGCCTGCGAGGATACCGCAGACCTGAGTCATCACCTTGCCGCATCTGAGACCGAATTCTCTGGCGCTGTCGATCAGCATGCAGCCGATGGAGTAGGCCATCGTGAAGGGGATGGCGATAGCCGAGCACATGGCCAGGTTATAACCGACGCCGGTCTTGACGTTGCTAAGCTTTATCAGGAAAGCATAGAGATACTGACCGAAGTAATAGTAGTTGATCGATCTACCGGACAGCCACATATCGGATGCGGGAAGCTTGGAGTTACGGAGCATGGACATAATGAAGCCGTAGTCCATGAACTTCTCCTGTCCGTTGATCATCGGGCCGTAACCCTTGAAGTAGCAGAGTACAACGAAGATGACGGCGAAGACTGTCTGCTCGCCGACTGCCCGATAGAAAGTCCCGGGTGTCTTAAGTCTCTCAACGAGATTGTCACGGAGCGGCTTGACACCATAGGAGACGGCGGCTATGGCCACAAGAGCGATGATGATGCAGAGGAGATTAAACCGGAAGATCTTAATATAGGACAGCGTCCAGACAATAAGACCCGCAAGTATCAGTCCCAGAGGCTGTGACAGGAAGAATCCTCCGCTCCCGTTTGTCTTAAATAGCCAAGCTGACAGAGGATATGCGGCAATGCCTATGAGCATGAGCGTCATAAACCAGAGGACGATCGGAGAAGTCTCAGATACGCCCATAAGGATCGATCCGGTTATGAAGAGGATCACAACGGGGATCAGTATCAGAAAGAACTTCCAGGGATTGGCAAAAAGGCTGTCATTGCCTGCGGGCTTACGCCTCGGCACCGTTTTGTTCTTGCCCTTGCCTGTTACATCCGGCCGTCTAACTTGATGCGGGTTGTTATTCGTATAAGTCTTCATTACTATCCCTCTTTACAGTGATTCTATTAATTCATGCTATCGGTGTTACGATCGATTTGTCTTCTTCATCGGCTGCTTCGGTTGCTTCGGCGCTTCTGATCAGTTCGGTGCATACCCTGTTCGCTATCTGAACGACATGCTCCATCCTGTTGACCGGCTTGTCATCGGTATTGTTCTCATAAAGACCGTCCGCGCAGACGAACAGACCTTCGAGCGGATTAAGAAGATCCTCTCTCGGGTAGATGTCTGCGCAGGCATATCTGATCTTGGTGAGACGCCAGGCTTTGACGTCGGCCTTCTTGATCATGGGGTAGAGCTTACGGAATGCGGCGAAATAGTTCTCCATAATATCCCTGTCAGATGCTACCCACAGATTATCGGTAATAGAACAGTTGCCTACCAGATATACGACGTTACCGCCATAGTTACGCTGTCCGAAACAGTTCGAATGATTGATTATCCTGTTGAAGGGCAGGGACTCTGAAGTCTTCTGGAAATACACCTCAGAGTGCTGGCGCTTCAACACCGTCATAAGACTGATACACGCCGAATACGTGATATTCATGAGCTGGTCTCTGGTATTGAGCGGGATCGGCAGGTTATGACTGACATTGACGAAAGCCCTGCATGAGCCCGTATAGATAACATAGTCGCACTCGACTGTGTTACGAGCAGAATTGCTAAGGATACATGTGACCTTGTAGCGACAGCCGTTATCGACATTATCGCCATCGGTTTCCGTGATATCCGTTACAGTCGACGAATAATGAATCTGTCCGCCGTTATCGGTGATGTCCTGGATCAGGCTGTTTATAAGTCCGGAGAATCCGTCGTTCAGGTAGCCGAGCTTTTTACGCGAAGCTTTACCGTACCACAGCGAATCAAACCACTCGAGCTTGCCGTCCATTCCTTCTTCTTTGATGAGAGACAGTAATGCCTTATCTGTCTTACGGATGTGGTGGGGAAGGAGTTCAAGGTACTCCTTTCCTATACGGGTCGATGCCATAAGACCGCCGGCATAAGTGAGCTCCTCAACAATGTGCACGTCAAATCCGGCCTTAGCCAGACGCATGCCGCACACGAGACCGGAGAGCCCCGCGCCGATAATACAGATCTTACGCTTGGAATCTGCCTGTTCCGTCATCTCTCTATCTTCCTGGCCTCCATATAGAAGCGCTTCTCGAATGCTTCACCCATCGAAAAGGTCTTGCGGGGGAAGACTCCGTCTTTAACGATAGTGTCGAAGAACGTGAACTTGGATACGGAATCGAGCAGGATACCGCATCGGTCCCCCTCAGAAGCTATCTTACGGACTGAATCTTCGCCGTGTATATAATCGCAGCTGATCGTCTTATCGGATGCGATGATGTTATCGATAAGGATCTGTACAGACCCGACTGCCAGCGAATGAGGCGGCTCAGGGATAGAGATAACAGTATCTTCCTCGGGCGTCTTGCCGGTAACGATAAAGCTCTGCATGCCAGCCACGGCTTCTTTGCCTGCTTTGCTGCCCTTGAAGAAGCCAAGTGCGGTCTCAATGAACTTATCTCTTTCCATGCCGAATACTACTCTGTGGATCGGCTCGAAGTCGATGCCCTTGTCGTGTATATTGACCGCTTCGGCGAGTGCGAAACGCGCCGGATGGTCGATCCTCTCCTCATCGGACAGATCCTTCTTGATATTGTCCCAGTGAGCCTTGGCTGATGCGAGAGAATGGTTTCCGTCACCAACAGCGAAAAGCATACCGTCAGCCGAAGCTGCCTTAAGTGCCGTGAGAGCATTGACGATCCCGTTGCCGGTCTCGGATCCTGCTGCTACATAGTAACCTGTGATGTGCCCCGAGCCCTGCATGAGGTCAGTGTCGTAAACAGGCTTTGCGCCGGAACTGATCACATTGTCCCAAGCCCTGCCGATGACCGTATCGTCAGGATCGTCCATGAGGAGCATGATGTGAGGAACTTCCACCTGTGCATTAGCTCTGATCCTTACACGGGGAGGGATCCTGCTCAATACTGTTCCTTCGGTCGCACGGATGGCAGCCTTATTGCCGGGCTCATAGTTATACTGTTCGAGGTCTACAGCAAGCATAATACCTTTGCGGGTAGGGTGAAGAGGTGTGCTCCTGTCTAAGATGACAAATCCCTCGAGCGGTGCACCCCATACTCCGTCATTAAGATAACCGTTGATGTTATCCGCGATCGATGCGAGCTTCTCGCTCTCGGCATCCGTGCCGAGCCAAACCTCGGGCAGCACTATACGAAGTGTTGAGGGAGCGTCTCCGACGATCTCGTCAGCCTTGTTCCAGTACTCCGGTTCAGAGGTGTACTGATCACAGGCGATAACTGCCCATTTGCTCAGGTCGGTCCCCTCTCGCGGTAAAAGTATGTCTGCTGCAGCTATTGCCGCATCCTTATATATCTTCATTCCAGCGGGCTCCTTTATATTACGTTATAGATAAAGCAAAAGATATTTTATCACGGTTTTGCTCATATAAAAAGGTAAAGGGACGGTTCTTCAGACAGATGGCCATGAACCAATGATAGTGAACATGAGCATCAAGACTATCCGGAAGAATCAAAGAGATTAATGATCTGTTTACCGTGAGGCAGATTTATATTATCATTATTGTGTACGATTAATAACACACTTGTCAGATCCGCCTTATGATGAAGGACTGGATGTAAGATGTTTATTGAAGGGGGATGCGCGATATATGGGTAATTCGGAGAAATCCAAACAGAAGATCTTGCTGATATATGATTACTTTCTTAAGCAGGTCAATCCTTTTGATGAGACTACTGCCGTGTCGATGCCTGAGATAATCAATTATCTGTGTGATGTGACGGGACAGTCTTTCGAGCGTAAATCGGTATATTCCGATATAGCCAGGATCAACGAATTCATGGTATCGACCGGAAACGTTGACGTCGGGGACGAGTGGATCTACCTGTCGACCGGACGCAAGTACCTGAGACAGGAGCTTAAGTATGAGTTGAGCCTTGATGAAGCGAGGCTCATAGTCGATGCTATCAGTACGACGCCGTTCGTCGAGACTGATCTGTGCCTGAACATCAAGCAGATGTATCCGTCCTACTTCAAGAACGGATATAAATCCCTCATCAAACATGACAGCACCATCAATCAGAGGACCAAGTTCCTCCTTAACAATATCAGGACATGTATAGAAGAACGCTGCGTTCTCTGTTTCCGTTACGGGTATAAGTTCGCGGGCGGATTCAGAGCCTGCTCGGACAAGGTTACTTCACCCCTGGCGCTTGACTGGGAAGACGGCAACTACTATCTGATCGCAGTTGATAATGATGCTTATGCGACTATTGGTGACCGTGAGAAGTCAATAAGACGCTATAGGATCGACAGAGTGGATACACGCAGCCAAAAGGTCGGCAAAAAAGCTGATTATCTCGGATTCAGAGATGAGAAAGACCGTATCCTTGATAAGTATCTGAGATCTTCAGTCAATGCTTTTGCATCACAGGACGTCCGTGTGATAACCATGAAGATCGATTGTGTTGATGAGAAGACGCTGATGCGTGCTTTTAATGCTTTTGCTGACGGAGTGAATGTTAAGAGCATCATCGAAGATAAATCATCGAGCGGTTTTGTCAGGTTTACCTTCGAGGCGGGGATAGTGCCGACGCTCTTTACACAACTGTTCCGTCTGTCTACTTTTGACGGTGTACGCGTGGAGATAGAGGACAAGGAAGTAGAAGCGCAATTCAAGGAATACCTGACAAGAGCGCTCGGATAAATTGCATTATTAGCGCCAAAGATTTATAATCCACAAAGTTTATAACTTCCTTAAAGGAGACAAGATATGCAGCCACTCGGTTTGAATGAGATCAGAGAGAGATACCTGTCGTTCTTCGAGTCAAAGGGACATTTAAGATTACCGTCCTTCTCACTCGTGCCTCAGAACGACCCTTCGATATTGCTTATCAATGCGGGCATGACCCCGATGAAGCCTTACTTCACGGGCGCCGAGACTCCGCCGTGCAAGAGAGTAACGACTTGCCAGAAGTGTATCAGGACACCCGACATCGAGAACGTCGGTCATACTTCCAGACATGGAACATACTTCGAGATGATCGGTAATTTCTCGTTCGGAGATTACTTCAAGGAGGAGGTCATCCCGTGGGCATGGGAGTTCCTGACGCAGGTGCTCGAGATGCCGGAAGAGAAGCTCTATCCTTCCGTATACCTCGAAGACGATGAGGCATATGAGATCTGGAATAAGAAGGTCGGCGTTCCTGCAGAGCGTATCGTAAGGCTCGGTAAGGAAGATAACTTCTGGGAGCATGGAACAGGTCCGTGCGGTCCCTGCTCCGAGATCTATTTCGACAGAGGTATCGAGCACGGCTGCGGCAAGCCCGATTGTGCTCCCGGCTGTGACTGCGACAGATTCGTTGAGATCTGGAACCTCGTTTTCTCGCAGTTCAATCGTGAGGAGGACGGATCTTACACTCCTCTTAAGCAGAAGAATATCGATACCGGCGGCGGACTCGAGAGATTCGCCTGCGTTATGCAGGGGGTTGAGAACCTTTTCGAGGTTGATACGGTACGTCGTATCCTTGATACGGTCTGCGCCAAGGCCGGAAAGACATATGGTGCTTCGGATAAGGATGATGTCGGTATCCGTGTTATTACTGACCATATGAGAGCATCTACCATGATGATCTCCGACGGCGTTCTTCCTTCAAATGAAGGCCGTGGCTATGTATTGAGAAGACTCATGAGAAGAGCAGCCAGGTTCGGCAAGCTCCTCGGCATCGAGGGCAAGTTCCTTGCAGATATCGCCGAGGTGGTTATCGAACAGAACAAGGATGCTTATCCCGAACTCGTTCAGAAGTACGACATGATCATGACCGTAATCAACAATGAAGAGGATGCTTTCCTCCGTACCGTAGAGGCCGGAACGAGTATTCTTAACGACATGATCGAGAGTGCCAAGGCAGCAGGTTCTGCGACTCTGTCAGGCGAGGATGCATTTAAGCTCCATGATACATACGGTTTCCCTCTCGATCTCACCAAGGAGATCGCTGCAGATGCCGGCCTTACTGTAGATGAAGAAGGCTTTAAGACCGCTATGAAGGAGCAGAAGGACCGTGCACGTAAGGCCACCAAGGAGAACGTTTCCAATACCGCATGGGCAGGTCACAGACTCCCCGAGGAACTCCTCGCTGATACTTCTGCAACAGAGTTCGTCGGTTACGAGACACTGACTACAGAGGCTAAGATCCTCTATATCCTGAAGGAAGACGAGGAGGGCGCATATGTCATCGTGCCTGAGGCTTTCGAAGGGGATAAGGTAGTCATAATTACAGATAAGACTTCGCTCTATGCCACGATG
>OMQY01000011.1 GCA_900313405.1 uncultured Eubacteriales bacterium | reverse complement strand
GGCTGTAGCATCCGATGAACTTCACGATATGAGAACAGTCAGACTGATCGTTGAACTTATGGGACGCTACAGTAACTGCATCCTCGTCAATTCCGCCGGCAGGATCATCGATTCAGCGCTTCACGTCGACTACAGCATAAGCCGCGTGCGCGAAGTCATGCCCGCCAGGATCTACGAATATCCGCCTGCCCAGGATAAGATCGACTGTGACAAGGCTCTCGATATCTGTCTGTCGGGAAGTCTGCCAATTGCCGGGACAGAACTGAACCGCCCGGCAGGCAAAGCACTGCTCAATTCTATAAGAGGGCTCTCGCCTCTCCTTGCCGGTCAGCTCTGCGTAAAAGCTGATATCGACGATCGAACATCCGTATCACTTCTTGACAGCGCTTCACGTGAGCGACTGTTGTCTGTGACAACAGCTTTTCTTAAGCAGGTCGTAAACGATGACTACAAACCATCTGTGTATTTTCTTGAGGACGATCAGACCGGCGAGTATTCACCCTTTGAACTCCAGGGATTCGCGAAGCGGCAGGTCTGCTCTTCCCTGTCTGCTGCCATCGATCTTTTCTATCGCTCCAAAGACCGTGCAATAGTCCTCGATGCCAAACGCCAGCGGCTCAAGACGATCATCAACTCCGCCCTGTCTCACGTTATGCACAAGACAGAGCTTCACGAGAACGACATGAACGAAGGACGACGTGCCGATGAATACAAGAAATACGGAGATCTCATACTTGCAGCAGGCTACAGTATAACCGAGAAATCATCTGAGTTCGTATGCACCGATTACTATGCCGATCCTCCCGTAGACATTACCATCCCGTTGAATCCTGCACTCAATGCAATGGATAACGCTCAGGACTACTACCGGAGGTTCCGTAAAGCCAAGCGTAAAGCCGAACTTGCCGCAGGTTATCTCGAGGACGACAGACAGGCGATCGAGTATTTCAGATCGCTTAAGACTGCAGCCGACGCCGCCGAGGATAACGAAGATATCGATGCCATCAATAACGAACTGATGCAGCTGTCAGGGAAGGATTCCATCAAGGCAGTAAAGGTCAAAAAGGTCGTGATCACCGGCACCGGGGACCCAAATAAGTCTGTCGGCAAAGCCAAGTCCGGCAAGGCCTCCTCCCGTGCCATGAGAGAAGCCGCTCAAAGAGCAACTGCAGCACGTAAGTCAAAGACCGGCAAGAGTAACGAGAAGCCGTTAAGCTACCGTAAATATTTGAGTTCCGACGGCTATACCATACTTGCCGGCCGCAACAATATCCAGAACGACGAGCTCACATTCAAAGTAGCGGACAAGAACGACTGGTGGTTCCATATCAAGGGACTCCCGGGGACACATGTCATCCTGAAGACACGCCCCGGAGAAGACATGCCTTCAGATACTGCAGTATTGGAAGCCGCATCTACGGCCGCATATTTCTCGAAAAGCACTTTGATCGAAGAACACATGACGGCAGAAGGCTCACGTCCCGGCAAGATCAAGGCCGAGATCGACTACTGCCCGGTATCACACGTCCGTAAGATACCGAAGGCCCGTCCCGGTATGGTCATATATGAAGGGTATTATTCCGTTCTTGTCGACGCAGAGGAACCCATTCGGAAAGTTTGAGTGTCAGTTACTTTTACCTCATCCCTTACCCACGATGATATAGATCGCCGGTAATAGAGATCATTGAAAGCTCTTCAGGATCTTGTCACGGAACTCAGACTCTTCAAGCGAGAAACAGCAACCGCAGTACTTCTGACGGTAAAGTCCTATGTCGCGCGCCATATTCTGCCCCTGGCGGAAGCCCGGACGATAGTCTCTATAAGCGAATTCCACACCGTATTTGGAAGCCTTGGCGCGGCCTATCTCTGCTATCTTATCGTGTTGCTGATACGGGCTTACGAGCAGAGTCGTTCCGAAGCAGTCATAACCGTGCGTGGAAGCATAACAGGCAGTGGCATCGAGTCTCCTGTCATAGCACATGATGCATCTGGAATCATACTCTTCAAGATATACGCCAGATCTCCAATAGTCTTCTTCACAGACACCTTCCCTGATCAGATCGACATGATAATGATCCGCAGCCTTGGCAAGGTTCTCCAGTCGCCTGTTCCATTCGAATTCAGGGTGGATATTCGGATTAAACCAGTAGAGGTCAAGATCAACATCTTCACTTAAGAGAAGATCCACAGGGTACATAGCACAAGGGCCGCAACAGGCGTGAAGCAGCATTCCCGCCATCAGGACTCACCGCCTTGCTTATCAGTCCAGTCCTCGATAGTAATGTTCTCGAATGCCTTCCGGTTACGTTCCGTATACACAGCCGGAACAGCAAGTCCCAAATGCTCGAAAGCCCTCTTTGTAAGCATCCTTCCTCTCGGCGTCTTGGAGATAAATCCGTTCTGCAAAAGGAACGGCTCATAGACATCTTCTATCGTAACGGCATCTTCTCCGGTGCATGCAGCAAGAGTCTCAAGACCTACGGGACCGCCTGCGAATACATCCGCGATAGTCATAAGGACACGTCTGTCTACGGCATCGAGGCCGATAGGATCGATATCGAGAGCATGAAGTCCGAAGTCGGAGACTTCCTTATCTATTACATCCTTTTCCATATAAGAAGCATAGTCTCTCATCCTCTTAAGGAGCCTGATCGCGATACGCGGCGTTCCACGTGATCTGGATGCGATATTGCGAAGGCCCTCTTCATCCACCTTGATATCAAGAAGCCCTGCATCACGGGACAGGATATTCATAAGATCTTCCGTCTCATAGAGTTCCAGACGGTGGATCATTCCGAATCTGTCCCGAAGCGGCGCTGACAGCATGCCGGCACGTGTAGTCGCACCGACGAGCGTAAAGTGCGGCAGGTCGAGCCTTACAGATCTCGCAGAAGGCCCTTTACCGATCATGAGATCAAGGCAATAATCCTCCATCGCAGGATATAAGACCTCCTCGACACTTCTGTTAAGTCTGTGGATCTCATCGATGAACAGTACTTCATTCTCATTCAGATTCGTGAGGATAGCGGCCAGATCTCCCGCCTTCTCTATAGACGGACCTGTCGTAATATGAAGGCCTACACCCATCTCAGCAGCGATGATACCTGCAAGAGTAGTCTTACCGAGACCCGGAGGTCCGTATAACAAAACATGATCCAGAGCATCTCCGCGCTTCTTCGCGGCCTCGATGAAGATGCGAAGGTTAGTCTTAACCTTCTCCTGTCCGCTATAGTCCTCGAAAGTGATCGGCCTTAAGGACTTCTCGTCCGTATCATCGAACTGCTTTGTCCGTCCGATTATCCTCTCTTCCTCATCGTATGGCTGAAAATCCATATATCCACCAACCTGTTATCTTACTTATCGCGCGAGGCTCTTAAGCGATCTTCTTATCAGTTCCTGAACGCTTATGCCCTCTTCATAGCACGAGCTGACGGCAGAAGCTGCATCTGCCTGCTTATATCCTAACACTATAAGGGCCTCTACCGCATCCCCTGCTGTTCCTCCGCTGTAGCCTACGGAATCGGCAGCCGGGAGACTGACACCGAGATCCTTATTGCCGCTTAAGTCAACGCCCTTAAGCTTATCCTTAAGTTCGAGGATGATCCTCTCAGCGCCCTTCTTGCCCAAACCCTTGACCGAAGTAAGCACTTTAACATCGCCGCCCATAACAGCGAGCGCCAGCCTGTCAGGCTCTATCTGGGAGCAGATCGTCTGAGCGACCTTGGGACCGATACCGGATACTGTTATGAGGAGCATAAACATATCCTTCTCCTCGGGAGATGCAAGGCCGTAAAGTGATATATCATCTTCTCTGACACTCTGATAAAGATAAACGGTGATCTCGTCACCCACTGCGCCGAGCCTGGCCGATATCGATACCGGGCAAAGGATAAGATAGCCTATCCCGTTATTCTCAACGATTATGTCATCATCATTCCTCTTGACGAGTGTTCCCTTGATATATGCGTACATATTATCTCCTTTGATCTATCCGGCTCAGCCGAACTCATTTCTCTTAGAATAACCGTAACGGCCGTACTGGTAGCCGGATACGGCCGTCTGCGCAAATGCCGTCCCTGTATTGGCCATGCAGATCGCGATCGCCAGTGCGTCTGTCACATCATCGGGCTTGGGCACTTCCTTCAGCCCCAGAAGAGACTTGACCATATTCGATACCTGCTTCTTATCGGCACGCCCGTATCCCGTAACGGCGAGCTTGACCTGATTAGGCGTGAACTCATAGACAGGTATCCCCGCTCTTGCAGCCTCAACGATAACAACACCCCGGGCCTGCGCCGTACCGATGGCGGTCGTTCTGTTGTTGTAAAGGAACAGTTCTTCAACGACCATGATATCGGGCTTAAAAGTCTCAAGTATGTATCGTGTCTTGTCATTAATGGCGAGAAGCCTGGTCTCGAACTCAGTCTTCGCTGATGTCTCGATAACCCCGTAATCAACTGCCGTAAGCTTATTACCGGTCTTCCTTATGATCCCGTAGCCGGTTATGGCATAACCTGGATCTATACCGAGTATGGTGGTTGTCGCGGGCGTCGGCATTATGAGTCTCTCCTGATATGAACATTTGTTTGTATTATAATATTAAGCGCTAATTATGGCAAGTTCTATTATCGAAAAATCCCAAGTATGACATCGCGCTTCTCAGGCTTCTCATCCGTATAAGAATAGGCGTCCATGACCGACTCCATAATGGCGAAGATCGCCTCTTCCGTGAGCTTACTCTCAACACCGTGACAGAGCGAACAGATGACGTCACCGCGCTTGACATAGTCGCCGACTTTGCGGTAGAAGCAAAGACCGGCACCGTAATCTATCGGGTCACCTTTAAGTTTACGGCCGGCTCCGAGCATTACGGATGCCCGTCCGATCTGATCTGCACGGATGGCACTGATATAGCCGTCACGGGGGGCAGTTATCCGCATCGCTTCATGCGGCACATCAACATAAAGAGGAACACCGTTCTCCTTAAGGCAGCCGCCCTGAGACAGGATGAGCTTACGGTACTGTTCCATAGCCCGGCCGTCTGTCAGGCGTTTGGCACAGTCAAGTATCAGTTCTTCGCCTTCAAGTCCGTTATTCTTTCCGGCAAGCGTAACCATCTCGGAGGCTATAGTGCATACTACTTCGATGACATCCGTCATCCCCTCGCCTTTAAGTGTCTCATATACTTCCTGCATCTCGAGGACATTGCCGCAGGTATAGCCTAAAGGCTGATCCATATCAGTTACGATGGCAACCGTCGGTCGACCGGCAAGTCTTCCGATGTTGATCATGGCCTTGGCGAGTTCTTCAGCGCGCTCGATGGTCTTCATAAATGCTCCGCTGCCGCATGTTACATCCAGAACGATTGCTCCGGCACCGCCGGCGAGCTTCTTGCTCATAATGCTCGATGCGATAAGAGGTATCGAATCGACTGTACCGGTAACGTCTCTTAATGCGTAGAGTACTTTGTCGGCGGGCGCGAGGTCAGGCGTTTGCCCGGAAATGACAATGCCGCATCTGTCGATGAGATCATTGTATGAGGCAACGTCCGGCGAAGTATCAAAACCGGTTATCGATTCGAACTTGTCAATGGTGCCGCCTGTAAAGCCGAGGCCTCTTCCGGACAGTTTAACGCACTCGACTCCGTATGTAGCACAAAGCGGCAATACGAGAGGTGTTACCTTATCGCCTACGCCGCCTGTGGAATGTTTATCCACCGCGATCCCATCAATATAGGACAGATCGTTCTGTTTGCCCGATGAAGCCATCTCCATGGTAAGAGTCGTCATCTCACGCTCATTCATGCCATTGAGCACTATTGCCATAAGGAGCGCCGATACCTGATAGTCCGGTATCGAACCGTCCG
>OMQY01000062.1 GCA_900313405.1 uncultured Eubacteriales bacterium | reverse complement strand
GGGCTCATAGAATGAAGATTAACACAGCCGCACCGCTAATTCAAATTCAGAGGTCTGCGCTGTTCTCTATTATCCTCTTACAGTACTGCCTTACGGGGCGGGGATCTCCTCTGCCGTCATATTCCATATACTGTCACCGTGCAGTATGTACCAGACCGCATCAGCAAACTTTGTCCCGGGGTTATCCTGAGGATTGGAATTCTCGGACGCGATTATTACCGGCTCCTCATTCAGGAATTCCGTATTGAACACATTCCCTGTGAACGGATTGGCTGCACCGCCTTCGAACAGGCCTTCTGTCGCCATATAAGGAACAATGGCATTCATCGTAAAGCCGTTATCTATCGTGAATCCTTCCGTATCGAAGTCCTTGATCATGAGTAGCGGGAAATACGACATCAGGTCAAGATCTCCTCCGATCAACAGGTCTTCCTCCTGCTCCATATAGAAACCGTGATCGGACACGATGATTATCCTCGTGTTGTCGTAGACACCCTCTTCCCTTAACGTATCGAACCATCTTCCGAGCGCTTTGAGGGCTGCCTCGTTTACCTGCATGAATCTGACTCTTGCGCCGTTGTCGATCGGCAGATATCTGTCCTCATAAGTCAGTCCGCCGCCGTAATCATCGGCTGAGATCAGGACATCCTCGTGAGTAGTATTATTGGTCATCATCAGGAAGTGATCTGAAGAGTCGTTCACAGTCACTGTCATATCGCTGAGCGACGCGAGAACACCGTAAGAATCCATGAAGCCGTGTGCCCACGTGTCGCCAAGGATCCTGTCGCCGCTTCCGTACTCGATGGCGTTGTAGTTTCCGTCATCATAGATAAGGTCGTGCATGTATACGGGGACTATTTTCGAGAGGCCATAGCAGAAGAAATTCCTTTCCTGTCTGTCAAGTATCGCCTCGGCATTATCGTCGTAAGATGCGAACCTGTCAGTATAGGCGCCCTGTATCACGGCGGCATTGATATCATATCCGTCGTAGATCGACACATCCGGTATCCAGTGGTAGCCCGCATACGGAGGATCCGTCACCGTGACCTCATAACCGTTCTCCTCGAAAAGCACCGGCATGACCATCAGTGCCTCGTTAACCTTATCCTCCATCTTCTCGTCCGATCTCAGATTCAGATTCTGAACCGAATACTCCGGACCGCCATAAAGCGCCGGCGCACCGAAGAGCGTGTTCGATCCGTACGACAGCACGTCGGAATAGTAAGTGAATCCGTCAAACTGTGCCTTAAGCTCCGGATCGTTCTCCATAATGAAGGGCACATAATCGCCGATGGCACGGTCGAGCATTATAACAACGACATTATGTCCCTCCGTACTCAGTGTCACATCGACCTTAGTGATATATCTGTCGTCAAGATAATACTTATCACTCAGTTCATCGTTCGCCGTAATAAGATATCTGATCGACATAACGCTGATCGCGATAAGCGGAACGAGCGCGATAAAAGGCATGAGTTTCTTCTGATATTTCTGCAGATAGTAGATAAGGATAACCGCAGATGTGAGTGCGACGACATTGATCATCGCCCCGTCATCTCCGACATGGTAATCCGCCTTGTAAACAAGCGTGATCGTTATTCCGGCATCATTACGTTTGACGAAAAAGCAGTCTATCAGCGCCGCCATCGCCATAACGAACGATATAAGCGCCATTATCCGCCTGCCCTTAGATCCGGCCAGCAGGTAGAACACACCGAACCACACGATAAAGATGCCCGCAGCCGTAAGAAAACTGTACATAATAAGCCACATCGGACTAATATAGTGCGTCAGCATAATGAAGTCCTGAGGCGCGATCGATACGGTTCCCGCCGGGATCAGAACACCCGTCATGACAGTCAGTATCAACGCCCCGATAAACCAGATGGCATTATCGCCCTTATCGGAGACCGCCGGCTTTATCACTTCTTCGGGCTTTGCCGCGATCCCGCGCTTCTTCATCAGCGCTGCCACGATATTCTTCCCGAGCGAGAAGAGGTTGTTGAGAGTCCAGTAGAATACAAGTC
>OMQY01000054.1 GCA_900313405.1 uncultured Eubacteriales bacterium | reverse complement strand
ATAATCATAAACAAGAAGTTTGCTTTCTCGGTAGGAACTGTCGTTCTTGCCATCAATATCGTTATCTATTCCGTAGCAGGCGCTATCTACGGCGTCGAGGCCGGAATGTATTCCATGATAATGTATTTCCTTACTTCCAAGGTCATTGATATGGTGGAAGTCGGTCTCGAACAGGCCAAGTCCGTCATGATCGTTACCGAAGACGGCAAAAAGATAGCAGACGAGATATATGACAAATTCGGAAGGACGGTTACTTTCATACGCGGAGAGGGTTTTGTCAGCGGTACGAGCAAGGATATCCTTTATTGTGTCGTAACCCGAGCCGAGATCTATGATCTTCGTAAACTTATCAAGGGACTCGATGTTACGGCATTTACGACCATCTCAGATGTTTCCGAGATAATAGGTAATCATGTGAAAAAGCGTATAGATCTTACCGAGGAGACCGCGGCTTCAGAGAAGAATGCTCCCGATACGGAAGACGAGACTAAGACGGAGGAGGATCGGTAATGGCAGATTCAGGCTCGAAGATAATGACAGCAAGAGACGTCATGAATACCGTCAAGAATGATGACGGTAAGATCGGTCTTTATCTGATGTGGGGAGATGAGGATTTCCTCATAGAACAGACTGTTCTGCATCTGCGTAAGAAGTTCATCGCGCCCGGGTCTGAGGCAATGGACTTTGTAAGACTTGACTTCTCCGACAAGCCTTTTGATCCCGATGTCGTAAGAAGTAATACCGAATTGCCTCCGTGGATGTCTGAACGGCGTATAGTCGAGGTCAGGAACAGCGGGCTGTTTAATTCCAAGGAAACGGATGTTGCTGAGTCTGTTATCGATTCCCTGCCTTCTACGACTACACTTGTCTTCCGCGAAGAGAAGGTTGACAAGAAAAAGAAGAATCTCCTTAAACTCTTTACGACAAAGGGAGTTGCCGCGGAATTCGAGTTTATGGACGAGGTGTACCTTACATCCTGGATACGTAAGCGCCTTGCAAAAGAAGGGATCGCTATCGATGAAGAAGCAGTAACAAGCCTTGTAAGCCGTTGTGATAAGAGCATGAGACGCATCGCCGGTGAAGTCGAGAAGCTCTCGCTCTACTGCCTCGCGGAGGGGATCACGAGTATATCCTTCGGGGAAGTAGACAGTCTCTGTCCGCCTGATATCAAAGGCTCCATCTTTGACATAACGGATGCCGTAGGTAACGGTAACCCTTCAGAAGCGCTTAAAGTGCTCAATAATCTGATCCTTCTCAAGACTCAGTGCACCATGATCAGGTTCATGCTCGCGAGGCACATCAGGCAGCTTATCTGCGTCAAGGAACTCGGAAACAAGAATCGTGCGATCTCGGAGATGAAGATCCATCCATATGTAGCAGAGAAGCTCTTAAGACAATCCGGTAAGTTTACGATGGACCGTCTTGTACAGCTGTATACCGCATGTGCGGATGATGACCGTAACTTCAAACAGGGTAAGATCGACGAGAGGCAGTCTCTCGAAGTCTTCATCGTAAGAGCGTCCAAACGCGATTAACTATTCTCTGCCTCATATGTCAATTGACGGAAACGGCCCGTTGCCTTAAAATAAACAGGTTATAAAGGGGAATCCCAAGGAGGAATTAAGATAAATGGAAAAGATCAAGATGACCACACCGCTGGTCGAGATGGACGGAGACGAGATGACGAGGATCGTCTGGAAGCAGATAAAGGACATCGTCATTAATCCCTTCGTAGACCTTAAGACAGAGTATTATGACTTAGGACTTGTTCACAGAAACGAGACTGATGATCAGGTAACGATAGATGCAGCCAACAGGACAAAGGAATTAGGTGTTGCAGTCAAGTGCGCCACCATTACGCCTAACGCTCAGAGAATGACAGAATATGATCTCAAGGAGATGTGGAAGAGCCCTAACGGTACGATCCGTGCCATGCTCGACGGAACGGTATTCCGTGCACCGATCCTCGTAAAGGGCATTACACCCTTCGTATCCTGCTGGAAGAAGCCTATTACGATCGCCCGTCACGCTTACGGTGATGTCTACAAGAACAGTGAGATCAGAGTAGACGGGGCTGCACGCGCAGAACTGGTCGTATCTTATCCTGATGGCAGAGAAGAGCGTAAGACGATCTTCGAGTTCGGTGACAGCGGTATCATCCAGGGTATCTATAACACGGATAAGTCGATCGCCGCTTTTGCAAGATCCTGCTTCAATTATGCACTGGATATCAAGCAGGATCTGTGGTTCGCGACGAAGGATACGATCTCTAAGACATATGATCACAGGTTCAAGGATATTTTCGCCGAGATATATGAGGCCGAGTATAAGGAGAAGTTTGAAGCTGCCGGTATCACATATTTCTACACTCTCATCGATGATGCCGTGGCAAGGATCATGAGATCCGAAGGCGGAATCCTCTGGGCCTGCAAGAACTACGACGGTGATGTTATGAGTGATATGCTCGCATCTTCCTGCGGTTCACTGGCAATGATGACATCCGTTCTCGTATCACCTGACGGAATATATGAATATGAGGCTGCTCACGGT
>OMQY01000247.1 GCA_900313405.1 uncultured Eubacteriales bacterium | reverse complement strand
TTAAGCCCCCATTCAAAGTGACGATCAAGAGTCGCTATCGAACACTGCACGAAGAAGTGAAGCAGATAGATCGGGACCGACAGTTTCCCGAGATACTGAGCCGGACGTGATGCAAGAATGCGGTTAAGCGGCATAAAGTTCAGAGCGGCAATTATCAGGAGCGGAGAGAAAGCAAAAGAATAGATCATCTGTGTCTTCTCGGGATCGAGCGGATCCGTATTCCGCAGATACAGATATATTGCGGCAGCTCCGGCAACTGCGATAATTCCGGACGGGAGCTTGACCTTCTCAGGCGCATTAAGCCAGAGGAACGCCAGGAGCACTCCGAGCGGGAAACAGATCAGCCCTCTTGCCATAAGTTGATTGATCACCGGCATATCCGCATCTTTCCATACAATGCTATTGCCGGCAACGAATAAAGCCGCCCATGGCAGAACTGTTGCTTTCCTGATCCCGAATGTCCTCATTATCATAAAGAAGAGGAGATACATTACCAGACAGATCGTTATACACCATGACGGCGCATTGAATGACCAGTCGGTCGACAGGATGCCTCCCTGTACACAGAACAGATGCATAAGGAAGTGCTTGAGATCGAAGTTCTCATATACGAAGGTCGTTCCGTTCCCGTGCCGATATACTGCCTCTGCCAAAGTTACGAGGAGCAGAGCAACAAGATAGAGCGGATAGATCTTTAAGATACGACGCTTCATAAATGCGCCGAATCGGATCTCTCGTGATGCGACCTTGTATGCATATCCGAGTGTCATAACAAATCCGGACACCATGAAGAACAGTTCAACAAAGTAGAGCCCGGATCTGTAAGATACGTTAAATATGGAATAGAAAGGTGATCCGTTGGCGGGTGCGAAATGCTGATAATGCCATACAAAAGCAATGATCAGACAAGCAAAGCCCTTGAGCCCGTTAAGGCTCAAGGTCTCGCTCTTGTCATACTTAATATCACCGTTCATGGATCTTGAAGGATCAGCCGAACTTAACCTCGACTTTGTGGGAAGCACCGTCACTGAATACAGGAACAGCTGTTCCGTCGATAGCATTGCCGTCAACTGTAAGTGCTATGCCCTCCTTGGAACGGAAGAATCCTTCAGGCTTACTGATATGGATATCATATTCGGCAACACCGCTGTTTACCTTGACCTTCAGAGATGTATCGCTCGTTCTGAGGAGCGGCTCACAGATAAGTGCATCTGCCGTGAACTCTACGCCGAAGCAGGAGAAGAGGCAGAGGAGCAACCATGTGGATGTACCGGACAATGTAGGTCCGATATTCTCGCCGGAGTCGCTGTTGTTGTACTGTGTACACCATCTGGGGTTACCGCATACCGTGAAGGGTGACTTCAGAGTGCGGTAAGGCAGGATCATGTCGATTACCCAGTAAGCCGTATCTGCCAGGCGCTCGGCAAGAGCCTTGTTCTCTACCTGCTTGGCAGCCTTGAGCATAGCAGCGGCAGCCATCATGTTAGCATGCTTGAATACGCCGCCGTTCTCACGGTCACCGGGATAATAGAGAGCTACGTCGATCTTAGGTGCGATCTTCGCATAGTCAACAGTAGAGCAAAGTCTGAATCCGTAAGGTGACTTGAGATAATTATCAAGCGAATCGAGCATAGTCTCGATCTGAGTCTCATCTGCACAATCAGAGAGAACTGACCATGAGAATGCATTCAGGAAGTAAGAACCCGGTGCATCCTCTACCTGGAGGTTATCGCCTGCAGCACCGAGGTACTCGAGTTCAGGCTTATCGCTTCTGTTGAAGAGCACACGTGCGAAGAAGTCATTCTTCCATGCGGAACCTCTGAGGTCCTCCTTGACCTTATCGCTCAGAGCAGCGAGCTCGTCCGCGTATGCCTGATCGCCCACCTTCTCAAAGAGACCCTTGGCAGCATCGATGGCCACCTTAAGGAGGAATCCGTTCATTACGGACTCGGAATACTCGGACTCATAAGGAACCTCGCCGTAAGCCTTGCCCTTGGAAGCGAGCTGCTGCTTATACTGTTCGATCTTAACGGCACCGCCGACGCAGTCGGGATCAACTCTCAGGCAGTCATTCCAGTCAGCTCTGTCGATGAGCGGGATTCCGTGCTTACCGACGGATATCTTGGCAGAATATGTGATGATCGCCTTGATCGTCTCAAGAAGAGTTCTTGTCTTCGATCCGTCATCCTCTCCGGGAGCACGACCCTCTCTGATCTCTACGGTGCCTGTACCTGCGATCTTGAACTGCTCCTTCAGGAAATCATAATCGCCCGTAAGTCCGACATATCTGTCGATAGCCTGCAAAAGCCAGAGTGCATCATCCGACCACCAGCCGGGCTCCTTACCTACCCAGTAGAAGTTATGGTTGGCATATCCTTCTTCGAAAACATTCTCAGCCCACTCTCTCAACAGCTTCTTAACGAACTCTGTCTGATCCATACCGGCCATGTAATACATAGAAGCAAAGATATCCTGGATCTCTCTGAATCCGATCTCTCTGTAACCCTTCTGTGTCCAGTCAAGCGATCTGGATACGAATGTCTGATAGAAGACCTGGAAGGGCAGGTTGTTATTGACATAGGACTCGAAGTTCTTGTCGTCATGCTCGATCTGCATATATCCTGCATACTTCTTCGTAAAGTCGATGACGCTTGCCAGATCTTCCTCAATGGCATTCTCGTTTGTGTATCTGTCGATAACTCTCGCGAGTTCTTCCTTCATCGTTACATCGAACTCGAAGTCGTCATTAACTGCATCAGAAGACAGACATGTAAGATCGTCTGCTCTTACGGATGAACCGGCCTTAACCGTAAACTCTGTAGCAAGAGCGAAGAATCCCGGGCCCTTACGTGAAGGCTTGTTAGCCAGATGAGCGATATACTCAGGATTCTCTAGGCTTCCGGCACCAACGAGATCAGCATATCTTGCGCAGTACTCTGTAGGCAGCTTAGCCTTACCGTCCTCATGAACGATAAGAACATTAAATCTGATATTGCCCTTCTGCCACTTGGGGTTAGGATTGAAGCTGATAGCCTTGATCTCATTATTCTCATCGAAGAAGACTTCGCTCTGAGTGATTACCGTCGTAAAGATAACATCTTCTCTGAGAGCATGAGGTGCTGTCGTTCCGAACATACCCGTATAAACGATACGCAGATCTCTGTCGGATGTGCCGGTATTCTCGATATCGATCTTCTGAGCCTCCATAGCAAGCGGCAGACCGTCGTGCTGAGGTACGATAAAGATCGTTCTCTTGATCTTCAGCCCGTCAGTCAATTCATACTCGATAGTAGTCCTGTTCTGAGAGTGGATAGTCCTGATACTCTTGAGATTATCAGCCTTTGCATTGCCGGAATAGAATATCTGCTTGCCTGCTTCAGTAAGATAGAACTGTCTGTTAGCCGGGAATCCGTTCTCCTCAGGCAGGTAATCCCATCTCGTTGCAAGTACCTGTGTGTCGGCATGAGCTCTGAAGCATCCGCCGCCGAGTACGTTGACCGCACTCTTCGGTGTGCTCTGAAGAGGCTTCCTGAATCCCATTCTGTTACCGATGAGCATATTCGTATAGTAATGAGGTCCCGGAGAAGGAGTAGCAGGATCTGCGATCAATTCGCCGGACTCGTTGAGCTTACCGCCCCAATCAGCTGCAAGCTTTACCTGCTCTGCAATTATGGCAGCTGCAGCAGTATCATTCAGTTCTTCTACAGAACCGTTCTTCCACGTAAGGATCTTGACAGTATCGCCTTCAGCAGCGAACAGAATGCTCTTGCCTTCAGAGAAAGTCTCCGTCAGCATCTGTCCCAGCTCAGGGATCTGAAGAAGGACAGAAATAAAAGGTGACTCGAATCCGAGACCTGAAACACCTGCAACAATGGCATCACCCGATGTCCTTATGTACTGGGCGCTTATCGCACCCTTAGTATCAAATCTCTCCTCGATCAGTGCTGCTGCGGTCCTGACCTGTTCTCTAGCTTTCTCGCCTCTGTAACTCATACGGCTTCCTCCAGTCGTTTTGATCGTCAGTTGTCTCCGCCCTTCCAAGGCCTGACACTGCGTTTCTTGTCTCTTTTTTTGTTCTCGAGTATCCTTGCCGTAACGGCAGCAACAACAAATACCACACCGATGATCAGGATGATCACCCCCGTGTGAGTGTTATTGCTCTTCTCCTCCCCCGCTGCAGGAAAGAACGGCTGTTCTGCGATTACTTGGCAGGTATTATCCATTATCTGCTCCAGAATAAAAAATACCTTTATATTGTACATTGAATTACTCGAAAAATGAACAGCAATTAGAAGCGGTTATCTATTTTCGAACCCATATAAGAGACACATCGGGATTATACTGGTGGATGTCAGATATAAGTTCATCAATACCGTCATGCATGATATTACTGACTATTTTGTTATTCAGTGCTTTTTCTTTTCCAGTGTGCTTGCCTTTTTAATTGTTACTCTATTATGATTATCTGTTATCCCATATCAGAGTGAGCTCAGGATAATCATCGTTCAAGTTATTGACTATTGTATTAATATCGCCTTCCCATGAAGTAATATACAGGTATTCCAACCCATTTATTTTTTCAGCTATCTCTATTAGATCATCATAGTTTACGGTATTCCCATACAGCAAAAGCGTCTTCACATTCATGGAATTGTAAACACTGGGGTAATCATATAAGAACATACACGAAATACATGCTAATTCATCATAATGAACTGAAAAATCAACATATCCTGTTAAACTATTACCCGTTATTCGGGAGTCATTGGAAACCAAACCATCATAGTAATCATCATAGTCATTGTGTGGCAGGTTGATTCGACATCCATAATGAAGCTTTATCCTGTAATCACTATTGATGTTATACTCAGGGTTATTCTCAAGAAAGTCGTTTATTGAACACCTGGCTTGATCAAATAAAGGGCTGTTCTGACGATTTCCACTAACTAGCAAATACAGATCGGCCGTTAGTTCATCTTCTTCAATCTCAGGCTCGCCAAAATAAATATCAGGCCCGACATTGTCATAGACATACTGTTCCAGTTCAGCAATCTCCGGGTGGATTTCCTGTCTGAGCTCTCTCTCCTTTTTCTTTTCAGAAGTTCTATGCATACCAGATAATATGCATACTAAAACAAGTA
>OMQY01000121.1 GCA_900313405.1 uncultured Eubacteriales bacterium | reverse complement strand
TGAAGAGCCAGGTCAACCTTGCCATATCGCTTCATGCGCCTAATGATGAACTCCGGCGCGAACTAATGCCCGTACCTGCTCATTATTCCATCAGAGAACTGATAGATGCCTGCAGAGATTACGTAAAGCTTACAGGCCGAAGGATAACGTTTGAATA
Organism: uncultured Eubacteriales bacterium; assembly: GCA_900313405.1. The sequence goes on along the minus strand of OMQY01000121.1, from coordinate 2,631 downwards.
TTCGCTTTTCGATGAGGTCAATGATACTATTGCCTGTGCAGATGAACTGGCTTCGTTGCTCAGAGGCCTTAACTGCCATATCAATCTTATCGCGGCCAACGAATTTGACGGCAGTCCGTATAAGCGCTGCAGGCCTAAGAGGATCGAAGTCTTCAGAAAAGCGCTTGAACAACGCGGACTTAATGCAACGTTAAGACGTGAGATGGGAACGGATATTATGGCTGCGTGCGGCCAGCTTAGAAGGGGCATCGAGTCGAAGATATAAAATGAGAATTGCGTACGGATCAGAAAAGGGAAATACACGGTCGACGAACGAGGATCGTTACGCTGTTAAACAGATAGGGGATTCTTATCTTCTTATCCTGGCTGACGGTATCGGAGGTGAAGTGGGAGGCGAGATAGCAGCTTCTATCGCGGTAGATACAATGATCGATTCCTTTACGGAAGAGTTCTCCGGGGAAGACAGTCTCGATCGTATAAGTGATGATGAGCTTAAGGATAAGTTCACTTCGTTCTATCGAAAAGCCAATTACAACATCCTGATCAGAGCAGTTAATGACAAAGAACTGATCGGTATGGGAACCACTCTGACGGTGGTCCTGATCAGAGGCAACAGGCTTTTTATTGCTCATATAGGTGACAGCAGGGCTTATCTCATACACGGTTCGGGGATCGAGCAGCTGACACGAGACCATACATATGCCGCAGAACTCGTTAATTCAAGGAGCATAACGGCAGAAGAAGGCCGGAATCATCCGGGGCGGAGCGTACTTCTTAAGTCTCTGGGTGTAAATGCCTTTATTAATCCCGACTGTTATTGTTATAATATAAGTTACGGTGATCTTGTGTTGCTGTGTACCGATGGTGTTTATTCGGTTATGGAGGCACATGAGATCTCTGAGTGTGTAAAGAAGCACAACGATCTTGACGGTTGTATCGTCAATCTAATAAATAAGGCAACCGGAAACGGAAGCCGCGATAATATTACCGCGGTACTGGCATATGTCAGACCCGAGGGATAAGGAGCTTGGAATGAATATACAGGGACCTGAAGGCATGTTATTTGCCGGCAAGTACAGGATAGTTAAGCTTATCGGAAGAGGCGGAATGGCAAATGTCTACCTCGGATCTGATATCAATACCGGACTTAAGGTCGCGATCAAGATAATGAGACCTGAGTTTGCCACGGATGATGAGTTCATCAGACGGTTCGATACAGAAGCCAAGGCTGTATCATCTTTGAGCCACGCCAACATCGTTAAGGTCTTCGGTGTAGGCCATGAGGGCAACTTCAGATATATCGTACAGGAATATGTTGACGGAATAACGGTTAAGGAATTGATCAACCAGAACGGTCATCTTGACTGGAAAGTAGCCGTGCCGATCGTTATACAGGTTGGAATGGCTCTCGAGTATGCTCACCGCAACGGCATCGTACACAGAGATATCAAGCCTCAGAATATCCTTATCTCAAGGGATCGTATCGCCAAGATCACGGACTTCGGTATAGCACGTGCATCTACAGGTAATACGATCACTATGAGCTCAGGCGGTGCCATGGGATCTGTTCATTATTTCTCGCCGGAACAGGCAAGAGGCGGTAATGTAGGTCCTCAGTCGGATATCTATTCTGTAGGCGTTATGCTCTTTGAGATGGTAACGGGAAGAGTTCCTTTTGACGGTGACTCCAATGTTGCCATAGCTGTAAAGCATCTTCAGGAGAAACCGCCGCTCGCATCTTCCTTTGTTCCCGATATCCCTCAGGGTCTTGATGCCATCATACAGAAGTGTATGCAGAAGATACCCGAGAGAAGATATACATCCATGCGTCAGATGGTTACCGAACTTGATGCTCTTATGGTCGATCCTAACGGTGTTTTCGGTGTAATAAATACTGTTCCGACACCTTATGACGATAAGACTGACGAAGATGTTAAGCTGTCATTCAGACAGGATCCGAGTTATGACAAATTGAGCGACCTGGAGAAGTCTGCTGAAGCCAGAAGAAGATCCAGATTCCGCGATAACATAATCCTTGTACTGATCATCGTATGTATCATCGGTGTTCTTATAGGACTCGGCGTCCTTGTCGTTAAATCTATCGGCAATGCTACCGAGATCACTCAGAATGACGATTATACAGTCAAGAATTATGTCGGCATGAAGGCTGAAGAAGTAATTGATGAACTTAAGAAATATGATATCGAGTATAAGGTTGAGTATCAGGAAGTTGAAGACGGCGAAGAAGGTATAGTCCTTGAGCAGACTGTTCCTGAAGGAACAGTTGTTAAGCCCGGCAGCAGTGTTACTACCGTAAGGCTTACAGTCTCCAAGCTTCCAGATACACCAGAGAAGTTCATACTGAACGATTATACAGGTGTTGATTATCAGGTAGTTCTTACAACATTGAACGGGTTGAAATTCCAGACTGCAATCTTCACGGAGAACAGTGATGCGGTCGAGCCCGGACAGGTCATCAGGACAGATCCGCCTGCAGGTTCAGAGGTTGAGGAAGGCCAGACGATAGGTATCTACTATGCTACCGATAAGACTGTTGTTCCGAGCCTTCAGGGTATGAACCTTACTCAGGCTCAGGAAGCGATCACTGCAGCAAAACTTACAAGTTCGATC
>OMQY01000060.1 GCA_900313405.1 uncultured Eubacteriales bacterium | reverse complement strand
GAAACAAGACGGTTCTGATAATCAACGATGGAATCCGTACCGAGCTTATCTGTAACATCTGTAGGCTCAGCTACCCAGTTGCCCTCTTCGATCTCAAATGTAGCATCGATGATCTCGACTTCGCCGCTCCACTCGCTCTTATAACCTGTAACCTTGAGCTTTGTACCCTGTGTGAGCTTAGCGGAATCAGCTTCGGAACAATTCATATTGTAAGCAAAGTAACCGCCGTCCGGATCCTGCAGATAAACAGTGATCTGATCATTCCACCAGGACTGGGTATCCTGAACATAAGCTTCGATAGTAACTTCGGAATCGAGAGGTGCAGCAACATACTCTTCGTATGTCATAACGCCTTCACTCTTCTTGTTAACATCGTCTTTGTCATCTTTCTTCTTGCTGCATGCTGCACAACCGATAACCATTGCGCCGATGAGCAATACGCTTAGGATCTTCTTCATAATTAACTCTCCTTGTTAATCATATTTCATACAATAATGTATGCATAAGGTAATTATACTATCTTTTCGCGAAAAGTATATGTATCTCGCGAGCCTACTTACGTTCTTTAACCTTTGTATAACAGAAATAGGCCGCTATCAGTACCCAGGCAGTCCCGAGAGCCCCGAGCAATATCCTTGCTTCCTTCGGAAGCGGTCCAAGAGATGCTTTCTTACCGAAGTTGCCGCCTAACTGGTTCAGATTATACTGAGCCGAGACATCGTCATACATATCCTCATAATCGACACTTTGTCCGCGTCTTATAGATTTTACGGTATTCTCGACGATCGCTCCGGCACTGTCTCTCAAGGAAGTCGAGCCGTTAAATACAGGCGTAACGAATGTATTGTCGATATTATCCAAAAGCATCCTGGTAACCTGAAGCTTAACGTCATAGTACTTATTCGATATCTCGCCGTAATGGCTCAGATAGTCTTGATACTCAGGATCCTCCTGAGCCATATGGGATACCGGGATATAACCTTCCGTCTCAGAATATGCTATCTGAACTTCATTTGTCAGAAGATACTGAGCAAACAGCCAAGATGCCATGACTTCACCGGGATCCGACTTGTTGAATATACAAACAGACGGACCTTGGGAGATCATCTGTATATTATCCGGATCATACTGAGGGATCATCCTTACGGCAGTCTCAAATTCCACCAGATCATTTCCGTGAAGATCGGACAGCGGTGCATAGTATCCCATCCAGGTGGAACCGGCCGTAGAATCTATCGCGAATACACATTGACCGGCATTCAGGAAATTAGCCGGATATCCGGTTATCTTAAAAGTAGAGAAAGCGCCGTTATCAACGTGAGTGGCGATAGTTTGAAGCACTTCGGTCGTATCATCATTGAAAAGGAGTATATCGCCTTCAGCAGTAGAATAATCAGCACCCAGCTGTTTAAGGCAGGTGATCATCATATTATCGGTGGACTTATAGATGAACGGTATCATTGTATTCCCGCCGTTAAGGACATATGTCCCGTCAGGGTTCTTTGCGGTGGCAGCATCGGACACCTCCCAGATGAAATCCCATGTAAGGACATCGGGCAATGTATAACCCAGAGCTTCCACATATGTCTTGTTGATATAACAGGCTTCCGTTGATCTCATAAAAGGAAGGGCGTACTGTTCACCATTGATCTTACACTCATCCATATACTTTGCGACCATCTGATCAGGGGCCGGTGAATCAAACCGCAGACTATCCCCTCCTAACCCGTATTCGGGATCGGCGATCAGGTCATCGAGCGGAACAACAACATTCTCACCCGTCATATAGGTAGCTATATGATCGGGATAAGTGATACAGACATTGGGTGTCGTGTCAGTAGATATATTGGTTATTACATCGTTATAGATCTTACCATAATCGGTGTAAAGCCTGATATTGACATCAATATTCGGATACAGCGCTTCAAATGAATCTATGGCATTCTGATAGATTGTCGTCTGAGTCTTATTTGTATCATTCTTAGCCCAGAAAGTAATACTGTAGCTTTTATCCGGATCAAAATCTTCGGGCACCTCAAATCTATCGGAACTGTTAGCACCGTGACATGCTGTCATCATAAGGCTTGCGGCAAGTAAAGATAATGAAGCGGCAACAGCCGTTATTCTTTTACGCATCATCCCTTGGTACCTCCTCTCGATACACCTTCCATGATCTTGCGATGGAAGATGATGAATACAACGATAAGAGGAACGGAGATAACCACAACCGCAGCCATCATCGCAGGTATATTCTCACGTCCGAATCCGTTCTCCCTTATCTCCTGGATACCGTTAGATACGAGGAAATAGTCGGGATCATCCGTTATGAGTCTTGGCCATACATAAGAATTCCAGCATTCGATGACCTTAAGGATCAGTATTGTGATTATCGTCGGAGAACATATAGGGATCATTACCTTTGTCAGATATCCGAGATCTGACGTACCGTCTACTTTTGCCGCTTTATAGAGATCGTCAGGGATCTGTTCAAAATTCTCCTTGAGCAGATAGATATAGAAGACGGACGTTACCGACGGCAATATGAGACCGGCAAATGTATTACGCATATCCCAGTTCGTTATAGTAACAAAATTAGTAATGATAACAAGTTCATTAGGTATCATCATAAGAGACAGGAACAATGTAAATACAAGCGTCTTCCCTTTGAACTCAAGTCTCGCGAAAGCAAATGCCGCAAGGACAATGACGATCATCATCAAACCTGTGGTTATCAGGGTAAAGATGATCGTGTTCATAAAGTATCTGGCAAGATCAACTTCCCTAAATGCACTGACATAGTTATCAAATGTCGGCGAAGACGTAAACATCTTGGGAACATACTCGGAGTTATATCGGGCATAATCCTTAACAGACGTCAGTATCATCCAGTAGAACGGGAAAAGTACAACAACGGCACATATCGTAAGAAAGATATATAGCAGTGTCCTGCGGATTATAACCCCGGTCTTATAAGCGCTTAACTTAGGTGTAGACTTATCCATATTCACACCTCCGTCAAACATTCGAGCTCTTCCTGCTGATCAGCAGGTTGATGCAGGTGATGGTAAATACGATCATAAACAGTATAAGCGCCGCAGCAGATGCAAAGGACGGATATCCGCCGCCATCGCCGTACAGCTTATCGTAGACATATCCAACGATAGTATTCATTCCGGCAGAATTAAGATCCGTACCGAAGATCGCAACTTCATCGCTATATGCCTTAAAAGCACCTATGAATCCGGTAATAACAAGATAAAAGATCATCGGAGATATCATCGGCAGCGTAATAGCGGTAAAAGTCCTGAATCTGGATGTTCCGTCTATCCTGGCGGCCTTATAGTAAGTATCATCGACGGAAGCGAGGGCACTGGTCAGGATAAGGATCTTAAACGGCATAACGATCCACAAGGTGTAGAAACACATAACGAACATCTTTGCCCAATAAGGTCCGTCGATAAAGTCGATCGAACTGCCGCCGAACAGCTTGATAACACCGTTGATCAGACCGTCGGAATAAGGAGTCTTCTTGAACATGATCATGAATACAAGACCAACGGCAAGTGTATTCGTGACATACGGCAGGAAGAATATAGTCTGATAGAGTTCCTTGACCTTGGGGATCGAACTGAGCGCGAGGGCGATCATAAGAGCGATCGCTGTCGACAGCGGAACCGTTATGATCACGATAATAAAAGTATTCTTCACAGCCTGAAGGAAGTACGGATCGTGAAGAACGTATGAATAATTGTAAAAGCCCGTACCGTAAGATGTACCGGATGCCGAATTATAGCCTTCCTCGAATGAATAGACAAAGACATCTATCAGTGGATAGACCATAAACAGAGCAAGAAAGACAATAGCCGGTAACAGATAGATCCAGGCCTTGTATCTGCCTATCTTCATTCTTATACCTCCGCCTCGTACATAATGCGCTCTTCAGTCTCTTTATCGAAAATAAACATTTTCGACGGCTTGATATCAAATCTGACAGTATCTCCTGATACCTGACGGCTGTCTTCGGAACTTACGATCGATCTTATCGCTGTCCCGTCGACTGAGGCATCATTCTCCGAGACGATGCTCGTATCTCTTCCCATGACCTCAACCGCCTTAAGCCTGCAACTGAAGCTGCCCTTATCTGAAATAACGAAGCCCTCGGGGCGAATGCCGACAATGACATCTCCCTCCTTCTCACATTTGATACCGGCAATCATATCGTTGCCGATATAAAGCTTGCCGTCTCTGACAGATCCGTTAAATACATTGATAGGCGGTGTTCCGAGGAACTTAGCTACGAACAGATTAGCCGGATCATCATATACGTCCTGCGGTGCTCCGATCTGGTGAACAAGTCCTGCCTTCATAACGATAATAAGATCCGATATGCTCATAGCCTCTTCCTGGTCAT
>OMQY01000117.1 GCA_900313405.1 uncultured Eubacteriales bacterium | reverse complement strand
CCGTTCTTCACGGCCGAAGCATCGATCAAGCGTGAGATAGACAGTTTCCTGTCTGCGCCTTTCGTAGAAGTTAACAGGGATAAGGCAAAGGATGCGATCGACAAGATCGCGGAGGCGTCCGGTATCGTACCTGATAGGGCTCAGACTGAGGCCCTTCTTATGTCCCTGAGCAGACCGGTCAGCATAATCACGGGCGGCCCGGGAACAGGCAAGACAACAATAGTGGGGATCCTGGCAAAGTATTTCGAGAGTAAGGAGATAAAGTGTGAGTTCTGCGCTCCGACGGGAAGGTCGGCAAAGAGGCTGTCTGATGCGGCCGGCGTAAAAGCATATACGATCCATCGCCTTCTTGAGATGACAGCTGATGAATCAACGGGAGAAGTCTACTGTAACCGTAACAGAGAGAATCCGTTAAATGCCAGAGTCGTCGTGGTCGATGAGGCTTCAATGGTCGATATCATGATGTTCAAGTCGCTTTTGTATGCAGTTAAAAAGGACGCATCTCTGATACTTATCGGAGATCCCGATCAGCTCCCTTCAGTAGGCCCAGGGAATGTACTTGCAGACCTGTTGTCATGCAAGGCTATCCCTCGCGTGGAACTCAGCTATGTATTCCGTACACAGGATGAATGCTCGATAGCGTCCAACGCGTACAGGATCCTCAAAGGGGAGCCTCTCAAGGGCAATGACGGCGATTTTGTCATCATAAGCTGCCCGAATGACGATCTGGCATCTGAAGAAGTCAGAAGACAGTTCGAGGCCTGCGGAGGCGGAGTCGAGGACACTGCGATCCTTTGCCCGACCAAGCAAAACACGCTCGGAACCTTAAGGCTTAACCGTGAGCTTCAGGAACTGGTAACAGGCGGGCAGGAGCTGCAGTTCAAGCTCAGGGAAGACTGTGTCCTCCGTATCGGCGACAAGGTCATGCAGATGCATAACAACTATAAGCTCGAGTACTATGACAGCTCGGCTATGGAGACGCAGAGCGGCGTATATAACGGTGAGATCGGCGAAGTCGAGGATATCGATAATGCGGAGAAGACCGTGACGATCCTGTACGATGACGGGAAGCGCGTCGTCTATAACAAAGAGGCGCTGGAAGACATAGATCTCGCATATGCCGTTACGGTCCACAAGTCCCAGGGGTGCGAGTTCGATACGGTCATCATAGCTCTCGGCAAGATGAACTACAGACTGTCTTCCAGGAAGCTCCTGTATACGGCTGTTACCAGGGGCAAGCGGAAGGTGGTAATAATCGATTCGGCCGGGCGGCTCAACAAGATGATCTCATCTCCCGTGGAGACGGTGCGCCATACGGCGCTGGCAGGGTTCCTCTCGATAGTAGACAAAAGACATTCCGAGGTGTGATATGTCGTTCGCGGGAGATATATTCGCAGCGCTTTTGCCTCCTAAGTGTACCCTTTGCGGTTCTGTTGCTGACGGACACAAAGTGATACCCGATATCGTGCCCTCAGGTGCCAATATCTGCTGCCGGTGTGCCTCGTCATTTGTACCTTCGGTGCCTGACAGAAGATGGTTCTTGTGTCTGTCCGAGCCCTACGAGGGCGATCCTCATCCGGAGCTTAAGCTCTATATGCCATATGAATACGACGGAAGGATGGCATCGATGATCCATAAGATCAAGTTCGGGAAGCAGCGGGAACTCGCGGTCTTCGCCGGAGGCCTTCTCGGAATGATAATGAAGGAAGACCATATCACGCCGGATTCATATGACCTGATCGTACCTATACCATTATCCTATAGGAGGCTAAAGGAAAGAGGTTTTAATCAGGCTGAGTCGATCGGAAAAGCGGTCGCCGGCAAGGTCGGGATACCCATGGCGGGTGATGTCCTTGTCAGGACGCGCCATACCGAGAGGCAGGCTGAACTCGAGTACGGAGAACAGCGTGCGGGAAACGTCAGAGGGGCTTTCGATATGGATAAACACTGGGATATCGGGGGATTATCGATACTTTTGATCGATGATGTTGCCACAACGGGACACACACTTCACGAGGCTTCGGAAGCGCTTTACGAAGGCGGAGCCGGACGGGTCGTCTGTGTCGCTCTTTGCGGCAATCGTATGGTAAAGAATGTCGAGCCCTATTAATACTTTTCTGTGGTATTATCTCTCGAAAAAATATATAATATAAGTGACCTGAGATGGGTGGACTCTTTGTTGAACCTTCATGACGTTAAATGGAACCCGGGTCAGTCGACGTAGGCAAAGCCTTCGAGAATGGACTGTTGAAATCGATTGCAGGGTACCGCCCTGGAGAGACAGGGTGTCAAAAAGGGACATCCATGTCAGGCTTTCTATGTCTAGGGGTCCCTGATAAAGGGACCTGAGAAGGAGTTATATTTAATGAAACTGTTCAGTACGCTTACCCGTTACAAAGAGGATTTTGTTCCGATCACGGAAGGTCATGTAAAGATGTATGCATGCGGCCCTACGGTCTATAATTATTTCCATCTCGGCAATGCCAGACCGTTCGTTACCTTCGATACACTCAGAAGATATCTTGAATACAGGGGATATGAGGTGGAATTCTGTCAGAACTTTACCGATATCGACGACAAGATGATCAATCGTGCGAATGAGGAAGGGATCACCGTTAAGGAACTCGCTGACAGATTCATCAACGAATACTATATCGATGCGGACGGTCTCAACTGCAAGCGTCCGACCTATCAGCCGAGAGCCACCGAGACGATCGATGCCATAATCGACATGATACAGGCTCTGTATGACAAAGGATTTGCATATGTTATCGACGGAGACGGCGTATACTATGATGTTTCCAAGAAGGAAGACTACGGCAAGCTGTCTCACTATAATCTCGATGAACTGAATCCCGGAGGAGGAGAGAGAGGCGCTTCTTACGACGGTAAGCGTAATCCCGGTGACTTCGCGCTCTGGAAGTTCAAGAAGGAAGGCGAACCCTTCTGGGAGTCGCCGTGGGGCGACGGCAGACCCGGCTGGCATATTGAATGTTCGGCTATGAACAAGAAGTTCCTTGGCGATACCATTGATATCCATTGCGGAGGGCAGGATCTTATCTTCCCTCATCACGAGAATGAGATCGCCCAGAGCGAAGCTGCTAACGGGTGCAAGTTCTGTAACTATTGGGTACATAATGCTTTCGTTAATGTGGATAACGAGAAGATGAGTAAGTCCCTCGGTAACTTCTTTACTATCAGAGATATCATTGCCAAGTTCCCGTATCCCGTTGTCAGGTTCTTCATCCTGAGCGGACACTACAGGATGCCCATCAACTTCTCTGATGAACTCTTAAGATCTGCTCAGACGGGACTTCAGCGCATATCGACTTCAGCTGCGAACCTCAAGTTCGCTCTTGAGAAGCACACCGCTCAGGGCAACAGCGGCGCAGCCGACGGGGAGCTCCGAAGCGCTGTAGTAAAGGCGGGCGAAGACTTCATCGCTCATATGGATGATGATATGAATACGGCTGATGCCATAACGGATATCTTCAATCTTGTAAAGGCTGCAAATACTGCACTGGCTTCGTCCGAGGCATCAGAACAGGCTCTCTCCGAAGCTTATGACAAGCTCCTGGAACTGACTGACGTATTGGGGATCGTTCTGACAGATGAGGGAGACGATGTTCCTTCGGAGATCACGGAGCTTGTTGAGCAGAGGGCTGCTGCCAAGAAGGCAAAGGACTGGGCTGAGGCAGACAGGATCCGCGATCTCATCAAAGAGAAGGGCTATACTGTCAAGGACACACCTAACGGTCCTCAGGTCGAGAAGATATGATAATACCTTTTATCGCCGTTGATTCAAGAGAGATACAGCCATCGGTGTTGGCTTATATCGGTGATTCCGTTTATGAGCTCTATGCGAGATGTCATGTAGCGGCGAGAAGCGCTTCCCAGTCAGGGAAGATGCATAAGAAGACCATAGGATATGTCAGTGCGGAAGCTCAGGCACATGCTGTCAGAGAGTTGATGCCGGAACTTGACGAAGAAGAGACTTCATACTTTACGCGGGGCAAGAATTCCAATCCGCCTACAAGGTCTAAGAACGCTTCTCCTGCCGACTATATGTATGCGACGGGATTCGAGGCGCTTATCGGTTTTCTTTTCCTTGATAACAGAGGAGACAGACTGGAGTATATTATTAACAGGACCTTCGAGATTATCGATTCTTCGGAAGGTGCTGTCGGAGGTAACAGTGAAGGATAAGAGCGGTTACAACGGTAAGAACAGAGATCATAAGGGCAGGAGAGACAGGAACGTCCCTCAGGCTCGCGAACGCTCCTCATCGGCACCTTCGCGTAATGATCATGAGGAGATGTCGCCTGACAGATTAGAAGGCAGGAATCCGATAACCGAGGCGCTCAAGAGCGGACGTGAGATCAATAAGATATGGATCCTTCAGCCTTCAGACGGAAAGAAGCTCGAACCGGCTCTGGCCGCTATCCTGAATGAGGCTCTTGACCGTAAGATCGTAGTTAACAGAGTGAGCAGGACAGTCCTCGATAACATGAGTCAGACGCACAATCATCAGGGTGTCATAGCTGCTGTTGCAAGTCACGAATATGTTGACATCGAGGATATTATCAAGAAGGCTGAAGATGCCGGACACGCACCGCTCTTGGTCGTTCTTGATGAATTGAAGGATGCATATAATCTCGGATCCATTCTGAGGATATCCGATGCTGCCGGAGTTGACGGGATAATAATACCCAAGCATCGTTCGGTTGGTCTTGATGCAGCTGTTGCCAAGGCATCGGCGGGAGCGATCGAATATGTACCTGTTGCAAGAGTTACCAATATCGCCCAGACGCTGAGAGAGCTTAAGAACGACCACGGATTCTGGGTGTGCGGAACTGCCATGGAAGGCAGTGTCGATTACGATAAGGCCGACTATAAGGGTGCTCTGGCGATAGTTATAGGAAGTGAAGGCGACGGAATGAGGAATACCGTAACCTCAGAATGTGATTTTCTCGTATCGATCCCCATGACGGGACAGGTCAACAGTCTTAATGCGGCAGTAGCTGCAGGCATAGTTATATACGAAGCGGTAAGACAACGTAAGGAATGAATCAGAGGAGCTCCGGGACAATGAAGTGCGCGGGTCGTAAGAGAAGTATTATTATCAGAGTGACGGGTATGATGATGATCACGATCATGCT
>OMQY01000017.1 GCA_900313405.1 uncultured Eubacteriales bacterium | reverse complement strand
CTCTGTCTTGCTTCGAGGATGAGCTCATCTTCTGTCTCGTTATGTGCATTGGAGGCTTCGATGAGTTCATCCGGATAGCCGAGCTTACGCATCTCCTGCTTAGCCAGGAACTCTGAGTTACCGCCGAGGAGGATATCGGTACCACGACCGGCCATGTTGGTAGCGATCGTAACTGCGCCCTTACGTCCTGCCTGTGCAACGATCTCAGCCTCTCTCATATGGTTCTTGGCGTTCAATACGTTGTGCTTGATGCCGGCCTTCGTGAAGATCTTACTAAGGTATTCGGACTTATCTACGTTAACTGTACCGATAAGTACGGGCTGTCCTGCCTTATGAGCCTCGAGAACGTTCTTAACTACAGCAGAATACTTCCCCTTCTGAGTCTTGAATACCGAGTCATTCTCATCAATACGTGCAATGGGCTTATTTGTAGGGATCTGGATAACATCGAGGTTATAGATCGACTTGAACTCTTCTTCCTCGGTGTAGGCTGTACCTGTCATACCTGAGAGCTTGTTATACATTCTGAAGAAGTTCTGGAATGTAATAGTAGCAAGCGTTCTGTTCTCGTTAGCTACCTTAACGCCTTCCTTTGCTTCGATAGCCTGATGCAGGCCGTCACTGTAACGTCTGCCGGGCATGAGACGGCCTGTGAAGTCATCAACGATAACAACTTCTCCGTCAATAACGACATATTTCTGATCCTTCTGGAAGTTACCGTGTGCCTTAAGTGCATTGTTGATATAGTGCTGAAGAGAGAAGTTATCGGGATCCGAGAGGTTCTCTACGCTGAAATACTTCTCAGCCTTCTTAATACCGTTAGCCGTAAGGATAGACGTATTAGCCTTCTCATCGATTACATAATCGGCATCACCTACGATCTCATCCATATCGACCTTATCATCTGTCTCAACGACCGTATAGGGCTTCAGAGTTCTTACAAAGGAGTCTGCCTTACCATACATCTCGGATGATTCTGTTCCCCTACCGGAAATGATGAGAGGAGTACGTGCTTCATCGATGAGGATCGAGTCTACCTCGTCGACGATAGCGTAGTTAAGATCACGCTGAGCGATCTGCTCCTTGCGGACTACCATGTTGTCTCTCAGATAGTCAAATCCGAACTCGTTGTTGGTTCCGTATACGATATCACACGCATACATTCCCTTACGCTCCTTCGGCGGAATATCGTGAATGATAAGACCGACTGTCATACCGAGGAACTTATAGACTTTACCCATCCATTCACTGTCTCGGCGAGCCAGGTAATCGTTAACTGTAACTACATGAACACCCTTGCCTGTAAGAGCATTCAGGTACACAGGCATTGTAGCAACGAGCGTCTTACCTTCACCGGTCCTCATCTCGACGATCCTTCCCTGGTGAAGAACGATACCACCGATAACCTGTACTCTGTAAGGCTTAAGCTCAAGGACACGCCAAGCAGCTTCTCTTACCGTAGCGAAGGCCTCGGGAAGGATATCATCCAGTGTCTCGCCTGCTGCAAGTCTCTCCTTAAACTCCGGAGTCTTTGCCTGCAGTTCCTTGTCAGTAAGCTTGGAGTATTCCTCCTCCAGCCCCATAACACGATCCACAAGCGGTGTCAGACGCTTGATCTCCCTGTCGCTGTGCGTTCCGAATACAGCCGATACTATACCCATTTAATCCACCTCGTTATTAATTATTATCTGTTTTGCCCTCGAGCCGCCTGAGTGCCGTTCTGTAGCCTCCGTCGGCCTTAACATAACAGTTCTTGACTCTCGATATGGTCGTGGAACTAACTGTCGTTCCGCTTCTGCCCTTACCCTTGCGGGTACTGCGGCCGCCGGTCTTCTCTCCGGCCGTCAGTTCGGCAGGCACATTCTTAGGAGACAATTCGCGGATTATCTCCTCATAACTCTTGCCCTCGTGTATCAGAAGGAGTATCTGCCATCTGTGGATCATCGAACAGATCTCATTGTAGGAACAAAGATCCGCGAAGAACTTATGCATCTCATCCACTGTATCCAGTGTAAGTATTCCTCTGTATAAGCTCTCCAGAGCCGCTCTCTCCTCATCGGAGAACCCCGTACAGACTTCGGGGTCGAGTCTATAGTGCTCTGCCTTTGTATTCTCCATTATCCGTCTTAACCCATCATGGCATAGAAACTGTCAATGAATCCGTCCGCGTACCCCAATACAACGGCCGCTACGATAGCGGTCACCAGTATTACGGCAAGCATCCCGAAGAGACATCTCCTGATTAGAAGATTTCTCCTGGCCTTCCTCAACGTATCGCCAACAGACAGGTCATTCTTGTTGTTCCTGCTCGTGTTAGAATAAGCCAAAGACGGCTTCCTGACCGAAGTGTTGTTCTTCAATGCGCATGCCTCCAGAACATAATTCATATAATGATAACCTAACTTGCGGTCAAAAACAACAAATAATAATTATTAATAATATATAAGATACACCCGTCACTCATCCTCCGCCGGATCATATCTCGTCGATATCCCGTCTCTTACCACCTGAACATCCACTCCGGAAGCCTGCGCTCCCGACAAAATATCCATAAGAGAGCTTACCGCATCATCGGATGAATTCTCAGGTATTATTACCGTAAGTGTCCTGCTAAGGATCGAATCCCCCGTTATCGTGTAATTCTCACCGTCTATATTAACGTCACAGCCATTAAACTCGACTAGCCGGTCAATATGACGGTCTATCTTATCTCGGATATTACTGCTGTCGGAATAATACCACGGAGACGTCAGATCAATGCTCAGTATCGACTCCGCATTCCCGTCATTAAATGCATCTATGACCGGAAATGTATCAGGCAGATTCGCTCCGTATCTCTCTCGAAAATAATCTCCCCTGTCAAAATTCGACTCACTCCAGATACTGTACCCGGAATCCTCTTCACTGTCCCCGTTGAATACAAACGACCAGTCTCCGTAGATCGGGATGACGGAATATATCGTCCTTGTCCTGTACCCGAGTACTGTCAGGACTTTATAAGTAACTGTCACCTCAATGATACTGTGATCATCAGACAGTTCATACTCTACACCGATCGAATCCGGTCCTCCGAATGAAGATCCGCCGTTACGGGCAGAATAACCTGCTGCTATATCGTCTCTCATTACACGGCCAAAGGAACCGTCAAGGATAAGTTCCATAAGATTATGCCCTGTCGAACCGTCAAAGCCTGTAACCAGGCCTGCTGCCTCGCTTATCATGTCTAATGTACGGGAACCGTAGATCTCGGAATCGGGCAATGCATTGACCATTGTATTGACGGCATCAGAAGCAGTTACCGACAAAGGCGCAAATACAGCGAACTTCTCGCATGACTCCGATACGGATCTTTGCATCAGGATATCCGTCCTGTAGACACTGATAGAGTTGACTATGCTCACTATAAGTATTAGGACGCCCGAGAAAGCTATGGCCGTCTCGAGTGTAACCGAACCGCGCTTATGCATGATATAACTCCTTTCGACATGAATACTGATATCACCCGTACAGGGCATATGTTGCTGTTTCCGTATATGTCCCTCTCCCGTATGTCGCCACAACCTTGACCGAAGAACAGTAGCCCTCATAATCACGGTTGAGGATATCTGATATCCGGTCAAGCACTTTATGCGTCGGGATAAAATGCAGATAGATGAAGATAAAATCCCTGTACCCGAGCGAGAACGAACATGTCTCTCCGATATCAAAAACATCGATCTTCTCACCGTTCATAAGCGAATCCATATCCTGCCAGGCACATACGCCTGCATAGAGCACCAGTATCACTGCTTTATATACTGCCGGCGGCAAAGACACTGTGCCCGCCGACAAAATGGAGACAGCCGCTGCCAGGACCTCCGAGATCCCGTCGATAACAGTCATCTTCTCCTGATCGCGCATTATATTCACCAGATCGATAAGATAGACTGCCGGAAAGATCATCAGTTTGGTTCTCGAGACAGCGCTGTCTCCCGGCTTACCGGTAAGGATGTATTCGGCATCTGCGCAGTTGCCGTCGTGCAGATCACCGAATTCCCTGCCGTTGATCGTCGTATCATCTTCAAGAGCGGAATCAAAATTGTAGGCACCGTAATGCGAAGAGGCCGTTCTGAACAGATGATCATCGGTAAACTCTGCAGCATCACCTTTTAGCTCATACATATCCTGAATAATGCCTGAGAATCCGGACAGACTGCCGATATTGAAGCCTCCCGTATAATCCGGAGATTCATCCATCATGGAATTGATATTACTGAGCAATTGCTTGTAGTCATCCATCTTCTCGGTTAGGGAGTCTATGTCAAACAGTTTTCCGATCTGCTTAAGGACACCCGCGACTACCTTGCCGCCTTTAAGGAGCTTCCTGAAGATCTTGGCAGCCTTGCTTGACGTAAAGCTCTCTATCTTCTCCTGAAGTTCATCCGACTCGACAGAATCACACATACCGGATAACATCTCGTATATGCTGTCGAAAGCAATCCCTGAAGCCCTGTACGAATAGAACACCGAGATCGCCCGCCTGAGATCATCAGTCTCAAAACACGCGCCGCCTTCGATATATATTTTACCGTCAGGTTCGATCCCCTGGGCACGGATAA
This sequence comes from uncultured Eubacteriales bacterium, assembly GCA_900313405.1. The sequence continues at coordinate 1,674 of OMQY01000017.1, read as the reverse complement.
CCTTATCAAAGACGCCCTTATCAACGCCGTTAATATCAAAAGCATAGATCCCGTAAGTCCTGAACAGTTCCCTGTCATAATCAGCAAGAACGGTATCTATCTCAAGCTTCATCGCACGTCTGTACGCGAGCCTTCTGTCAATATCACCTGCTATCCCCAGATAAATGCATTCTATAAGCACCAGAGCCGACAATATGATAGCGAGAAATAACGTAGACGCTCCACGCCGGTTGATCCTTTGGCATGTTTTATTAACCCTCTTCATCTGTCACCCCCGCCACTGTTCCGTAGATGAGTCTGTAGTTCTCGGATATTCCCGTAAGGAAGGTACAAAGTGTTTCCGGTGACGTAGTGGAACCTGTCGTGTCGTTGATCTTGTATGCACCGATAATATCCGTGTCAGACAGCTGATGATCAAGCTCCTTTTTCCCTGTAATTGCACTGTCGAAGCATTCCCCGCACATATCAAGCGGAGCCAGGATCAGGAATACGATGATCGTTATGACGGCTGATATTACAATTGCCGTTTCCAATGTAGAACCCATATCATTGACCTCCTTCGTGTTATTAAGCCAATGATACAGACGCAAGCGAGCCAAAAGGCTCACAATTCATAACAATTCACGACAAAACCTGACAATTGATTACAAATACCGAATTAGAGAATTATAAAGCGAAAAACGGATTATACTGCTTCTCAAGAGCAATCGTCGTCGAAGGGCCATGACCCGGATACACCTTGATGTTATCAGGCAGCTTTTTGAGTATCTCTACAGACGCCATCATATCCGAAGGATCGCTCGTAACGAAGTCATGACGCCCTACTGAACCGGCAAACAGCATATCCCCGGTAAACAGCAGATGCTCATCCGGTGTCTTAAGTCCGATACAGACCTCACCGCGGCTGTGCCCCGGAGTATGGATAATGCTGATCTCGGCACCGTCACCGGAATCAAACGGAAACGTTTTACCGTTAAGTTCGTCGATATCCCGTGTAGCGGCTGCAACTCTGATGTCATATCCGAATTCAGCCGATAAGTTAAGCTCGGGATCATCAAGACAAGGCATGTCGAGGCTGTGGATATATAGCCCCGGTGCCTTAGAACACACTTCCTTGACAGCATCCAGCCAACTGTCAGCGAAAATGATATGGTCAAAATGTCCGTGCGTAATAACGATCGCATCTATACGATCGAGCGGAACGTCAACCGGGCACTTGGAAGGCCTGACACACGGATCTATCAGCAGATACCGCTCCAAATGTTCTACAACATACAGATTCGCCCCCAGAGGGCCATATGGGATCGCTTCAACTCTCATAGGATCACCGATAACAAAAACGGCACATTACTGTGCCGCAGATTCCTTGAGCCATTCGCGCCAGTCGAGGTCGCCCCGGTCGACGGCAAGTATCAGGATCTCAGCCGTAGCGAGGTTAGTCGCATACGGAATATTATTATAGTCACACACATCGAGCAGTTCGATAGACTTCGAGCTCGCCTCTTCTCTGCCGTCACGCAGATAGATGACGCAGTCGATCTCGTTAAACTGGGCTCTTCTGGCAAGCTGTTCGATCTCACTCGAATAATCTACGGACAATCCGGAGACCTCAAGATCAACGGACGCACGAAGGAGCTTGCCTGTGTTATATACGGAAATAAGCTGATGCTTCAT
>OMQY01000194.1 GCA_900313405.1 uncultured Eubacteriales bacterium | reverse complement strand
GCGGTTCTGGTCCTTATTGAGATCCCTGTTCTGGTCTCTGTTCTGATCGCGGCCCTGGTCTCTGTTCTGATCGCGGCCGCGGTCATTATAGCGGTTGCGGTTATTCCTTCTGCGATGATTATTACGGCCACCGCCCTGACGCTGTCCGTTGTTCCCGCTGTTGCCGTTATTTCCGTTATTCACGTTCTTATTTGTGTTCTGATCGTCAGCCATCGCTTCCTCCGATTATTATTATCCGTTACTTAGCCTATTGATTATATATTTAAGAAGGTCAAACTTCAAACCCCGTGTAATCTCCGAGCCTTACGACCGATTTATCATCGGGGATACTGCATCCTTCGGGAAGGTCCTTAAGCTCCGACAGCGGCATGAGAACGAAGGCGCGCTCATACATCCTCGGATGCGGCAGCGTCAGTACCGGATCGTCGGAGACGACATCGTCATAAAGGAGGATGTCGACATCTATCGTCCTGGGACCGAACCTGATATTACGCTCTCTGTGGAGCTCCCGCTCGATATCGTGGATGATCGCCAGCAGTTCATACATGCCCGTACCGGTAAGCGCCTCTATACAGATGTTCAGGAAATAAGGCTGGTCATCATAGCCGACCGGCTCCGTCTCATAGACTCCGGATATCCTTACGTCACGAAGCCCTGCTCTCTCAGTCAGCATATCAACGGCACGCCGCAGATAGCCGATCCTGTCTCCGATATTGCTTCCGGCAGAGAGATAGACCTTATGCATCAAGGGTGACCTCCGCCTCCATTGTCCTGAAGATACCGTCGATCGGAGCATCAGGCTTAGATACGGTGACGGTAACCCGCCCGATACGGTCGGAGACTCGAAGGACCTTACGTGCGATCTCATTTGCGAGGAACTCTATGAGGTTACAATCGGACCTCTCGGTCGTTTTCTTTACCGTGTCGTAGACTTTGGAATAGTCGACTGTATCTTCAAGTCTGTCGGTGATGCACCCTTCAAGTCCGGGGCACTCCATGACCACGCTCACGATGAAGACCTGTCCGTTCTCCTTTTCTTCGGGAAGACAGCCGGTATATCCGTAGAATTCCATGTCACACATTCTGATGATAGCCATAGATCAACCTCCGATCGTACTCTCGAATCCTTTTAATGTTTCATATGTCATCTTAACGTTGTGTACCCGGAGGATCGATGCTCCGTTATTTACTCCTGCCAAGCCGATGCCCATAGTTACGGCATCCCTCTCTTCGGGCGTCGTATCGTAGTCAAGGATATCGGCGGCAACTCTTTTACGGGAAGCTGCGAGGAGCACCGGGAATCTTCCGCTCATCGATATCCTGTCAAGGCTTCTGATGAGTTCAATGTCCTGCGCTCTCGATGTGCCGAAGCCGATGCCGGGATCGACTATCAGCCGGTCATCTTCCATCCCTGCGGCACGTGCGCGCTCAATGCTGCCCGACAGTTCGCGGATAGCCCTGCCTGTGATATCCTCGTTCAGGCATTCGCCGTTACGCCGGCAATTGAACATAAGGACGGCAGCTGCGTCGTACTCACTTACTTTCTCCGCCATCTTGGGGTCATACATGAAGCCGTAGATATCATTGACGATATGTGCACCGGCACGGAGTGCGCCTTCAGCAACATCCGCCTTATAGGTATCGACCGAGATAATGGTATCAAAGGCATCCTCTATCCCCTCGATGACGGGAGCGATGCGTTCCAGTTCCTCATCGACACTTATCATCGTGTATCCGGGTCTGGTGGATTCTCCTCCGACGTCGATGATATCGGCGCCTTCGCGTATCATTCTCTCAGCAGCGAAAAGCGCATCCGACAGTTTCCGGTTCTTCCCTCCGTCCGAGAACGAATCGGGGGTCACGTTAAGGATCCCCATGATAAGTGTCCTGTGCCCGTATTCGAGCCTCTTACCGCGACAAGATATAACGCCTGTCCTGCGCTCGGCGATCATCAAGAAGACCTCTGTCTGTTGATAAGCGCCAGCGCTTCATTACGTGTCCTGGCATCCGTACGGCAGCCGCCCCGCATCGCAGAAGTGACAGTCCTCGATCCGGGCTTACGTATACCTCTCATGGTCATGCAGAGGTGCTCTGCTTCAATGACAACGCATACGGCTGTCGGGTCGATGCTCTCGACTATGCTGTCAGCGATCTCCGATGTCAGTCTCTCCTGAAGCTGAGGCTTACGGGACAGTGTGTCTACGATCCTCGCGACCTTCGACAGTCCGAAGATCTTGCCGTTCTTCGGGATATAGACTACGTGTGCCTTGCCGTGGAAAGGCAGCAGATGGTGCTCGCACATGGAATAGAACGGAATATCGCCGATCAGGATCATCTCGTCGTTGCCGGGCTCGTTAAAGACCTTGATATCTTTGGACACATCGCGGTGTATCCCGGAGAAGACCTCGGCATACATCCTGGCAACGCGCGTCGGCGTATCGAGAAGTCCTTCTCTGTCAGGATCTTCGCCTATAGCCTCAAGGATATCCCTTACTGCCCTCTCGATCCTGGGCAGATCCATATTCTTACGGCTCTCCTCAGGTATATTGTTATCATTAGCGTAATCGTATGCCACGTATTTTTCCCCCGTTACTCTTTGTTGGTTACTTTTTTACGATATTCGATAGGCGTCATTCCCATCTGCTTACGGAATGCCGCGTTAAACCTCTGCGGGCTCGAGAAGCCTGACTGCGAAGCAACTCCCGACACCTTGATACCGTCATCACTTAAGAGCTCGCACGCGCGGTCGAGCCTCTTCTTCATGAGATAGCCCATCGGGCTGACTCCGAACTCATCACGGAATGCTCTCGTGAAATATCCCTGGCTTAAGAAGACATAGGAAGCGGCATCGGCGATCGATATGCCTCTCTCGTAGTTCTGGTCGATATAGTTCCGGGCGATCAGGACGAGCTCACGGGCCTTGCCGTTACGGACGCGCAGGCTTTCCTCCCACTCGAACTTCATGGCGCGGGCAAGCGTCAGCATCAGCTCGAGCGTCAGTATCTGAAGCATCGCTTCCTTGGAATAAAGGTTGTCCTTCTTCTCTTCGACGATCCTCTCGACGATCGTGCTGATATCCTGCTTATAGCTTCCCGATATCGTGATATAGGGAGCCTTCTCGAGTTCATCCCTGTCGCTGCCCGTCGCGAAGTCAAGGAAGCTCTCAACCGACTTCTGGTCCATGCTCGGCGGTATGGCGATACTGGGGCCGGGCGCCACCTTTGGCTTAACCTCCCTGACCATTCCGAGCATCGAATTGACTGCCTTGGCATCTCTGGAGAAACCGAAGTAGAGAACGAAGATATCCGCAGTTCCCGACGGCACTCTTACCGAATGCTGCGAGTTGGGTCTGATGATAAGCGTGGAACCCTTGTCGATCGTCATCTCATGACCTTCGATCGTGACATCGAGCTTACCGCTTCTTACATAGAGCAGTTCGTGCGAAGTGTGCGCGCTGACCTTGGCACTCGGTGCAGTCTTCTCGAGAGTATGTGACAGCCCCTCGAAAATGACCGGAATGGCGCCGGATGTGGAGATGATGTAGTTTTCGATAGCGGGAACAAGTTCGTCGTACATGCTTATCTCCTATTCGAAGCGGATATTATCTACGTATATCTCGCCGTTCCTGTCGGTGTCCTCGATAGAGAATCGAAGATGGTCGATCACGATGTCGCCCTCGCCCTTATAGTCCAGAGCGATCGTCTGCCATGTGAGCTGCTGCTTGATCTCGCCCTCGCCGAAGCCTTCGACGCGGAGCCTCTTACGTTTCTGTTCCGGATTGAATATATCGACCAGGATCCTGCTCTTGCCGTATATCGTTATCGGCGCGAAAAGCGATGCATAATCCAGGTTCGGCTCGAATCCGTAGAGCGAATTCTCTGTCTCATATCTGATATGGAGCGATGCTCTGCCCTCGGTCTTGTTCATCGTATCCTCGGTAATAACGCCGTTGCCCTTGAACGTCTTATACACCTTGAGCTTCTCGAACTCTCCGCCCGGCTCTCTCATACCGACGAACTCGAGCTTATCGCAGTTATTGAAGAACAGATCGGGCGCATAGTAAGAGGGTTCTCTGTCGAACCTGAAAGGCAATACGGGAAGGTCGTTCAGGTTCCTGAACGTTGCCTCGTGCGGGAAAGGCTGGAAGCCGTAAGTCACGGATACGGGATCCGTTATATCATCACGCCATACCATTACACGGACGCCGTGAAGGATCCTTGCCTGGGCGGGATAGAATATCCTGTCCTGACCGCAGATCGCGAAGCCGCGCAGCTCCGTCTCCCCCTCGGCGAGCCTTAAGCCGTCACCTAAGTTATCGAACTTCAGGATAAGCTTATTGCCCGCCTTCTCGACACCGCTGCACTCGGGGCACGAAGCCGGCATCTTGGGCGTAAAATGAATGCCCAGGGCAACTACGGCAAGTCTCGTACCAAGCGTAAAGCTCTTGGTCTTGTCGGGCAGCAGCAGATCGTGAAGTCCGATGATACCGGTAGGCATGGCAAGTCTTCTTGTAAACGCCGTCAGGTTCTCGTTGAACTCTATGACCTTGTAGGGATGCTCATAATCGACGCTCTTCGGGTGCATGGCGACAAAGAGCATAGAAGGCATAAGCTCATCCTCATAAACCTCTCTCGGCTCGAAGTTCGATGCCAGAGTCTCGAGAAGTCCCATCAGGAGGAGATCATATCTTCCGAACATACTCTCATCCGTGTCAGGGCAGTAGCAAAGTCCTCTTATGGACATCTGTCTTACCGGATAGAGCTTGGCTCTCCAGAATATCGAAGGACGGTACTTGTGCTTGATGAATCTGGAATCCTCGACCTTCTTATCCGTCTTGATCCTGATCTCGGATATCATACCGAAGTCGAGGTTCATCGCGCTGCTCGTCGGAGTCGTGCTCTGTGTATCAGTCGAAGCCTTGGCCGTGCTTCTCATGGAGGAGTTGGAAGAAGACGGGAAATCCAGTTCCTGCATCTTCTTTATCGCCTCGGCGGTCGTATCTTCATCGTGAAGCTTGTTGAGCTCGTCGGACTTACTGAGATCGAAGTCGAAGAAGCTCCTTCCCTGTGTAACTTCCGTCTCGAGCTTAGCGGTCTTACGCTTCTTGCGGTCACCCGCTATCAGTGACTCATACCTCGCCTCGTCAGTCAGGAGCCCCAACTCCTCTATATAGTCGCGAAGAGCCGTCTGATTCTCGATGACATCATCCGACAACCAGTTAAGGATGGTCGAATTGTCAGCAGAGAGATCCACTACACCGACCGGATACTGTATCTGATCCGCGAGAGAATAAGCGAAAGCAAAACAGGTCGAAGACACATCGGCAAGTTCGGAAGTATCTTCTACTCTTATCCACTCTGCATCGCGGAGATATTCCTTGGGGGCATAAGCGATATCCTCCTCACCGCTCTCAAGACCCGTCCTCGCGGGCGTAAAGAATCTCAGGTTGCTCATTATGGCGCGCTTCAGAGGCGCAGCGGGAGCATTGGCATTGCTCATGGGAACAGCGGGAAGACCCGAACCTAAGAAGACCCAGACATCTCCGCATCTTATATCGTTATAAGTCACCGTATCGGCGAAACACTTGAAAATGAAAGTATACGTATCGGATGAAGCTTTGTATGCAGGAACATTGAACCTGAAGTGGCCCTTGGCCGACGTTGTAGCCTCAAGACTCAGGATAACACCATACTCGGCATCGAGCTTGGATACGCGTCTGCCGTCAGTCGGATCCTTTACGATCTCAAGCGTGACTGTAGCACTCGGAGCGGCCCTTCCTTCGATATAGAACGGCACTCCCTGCTGGAAAACAGCCTTATTGCCGAGCCAGCTCGGCAGGATGATCGAATTCGCCTGCATATAAACACCTCAGATTAAGATAAAGCAATACTAATTATACATATTAAAAGACTTTTTTTCACCTTTAGTATTGCATAGTCATATTTTGTCCTTTATCATCAAAATGCAACATATTTGACAATTCACTTACGCTAAACATTCGGAGGAACACTGATCTTATGTCCGACAAACATAAAACCGATTCCGTCTCTGCCCTATCATCAGAGCCCAAACAACTTTTCGATGATGTTCTGTCAGGGAATGAAGATCTGTTCCACTGCGTAAGGATGGCAGGTTCTTCCAAGCTTCACTACCACAACTGCATTGAGCTGATCCAGTCAGAGTCCGACGACCTGGTCATCCATGTCGGCAACAACACTTATACCATCGACAGCGACGACTTCATCGTCATCCTGCCGGGCGAACAGCACAGTATCGAGGCATCCGACCCCGAGATGACATATCTGGTAGCAGACTTCGAACAGAATTTTGTCTTCTCTTCTTCCCTGTCGAGCGAGGATCTGAAGTACATCCTGCCTGTCGAGTCCATGAGAGTCTTCAGACACAAGGATCATTATTCGGTCTCCGGCAAAAGTTCGATCTTAAGCGAGATCAATTCGAGCCTCATCTCAAGATCACTCGGGATCGTTATCAGCGAATGCGAGGAACGCAAGCGTTTCTTCAAGCTTTCAGTCAGAGCCGACCTGGCTTTCCTCTCGCTCTTTTTCCTTCGCCAGTGGGAAGAGGCGGATATGCTGTCAAGAGATAATGTAAGCGACAAAGCAGGCATCGCCCGCATCGGTCAGGTCATAGAAGTCGTAAACACCCGCTATATGGACAACCTCACATCTGAAGAGATGGCCGAACTGGTGGGCATGAGCTACAGTTACTTCTCCAGATTCTTCAAGAACACGATGAACGTTACGTTCTCCGAATACCTGAACCGTAAGAGGATCGACGAGGGCGAGACGCTCCTTCGGGACACGGAGATGTCCGTCGCCGAGATCGCTGAAGCGATAGGCTACTCCAACGCCAGCTACTTCATCTCACAGTTCAAGAAACGCAGGATGATGACCCCGAAGAAATACAGGATAAGATACGGCTCGAGATGACCCGGGCCGTTTTTATTTTGCTTTTATTTTCCGATGACGAGATCTATCCCCGCCTGACGACACAGGTCTCTGTTCTCCTGCGACAGGCGATCATCACTTATAAGCGTATCTATCCGGTTCGTGCTAATGAACACCGACGCCGAACTGTGTCCTATCTTGGTCGAATCCACGAGAGCGATGATATTCTTACTCCTCTCGACACATATCCTCTTGAGTTCCAGCTCGAAAAAGTTATTGCCCGACAACCCGCCGTCCACAGTAAACCCGTTGCCCGACACAAAGTACGACTCCGCCGACAGCCTGCTCAGCATTTCGCGGCTTACTACCCCCTCGATCGATCCGGAGTGGGGTCTCAGCATACCACCGATCAGGATTATCGATTTGAAATTATTATTTCTCTGAAGTTCCATCGCCGTATGAATACCGTTCGTAATAACGGTAACGTCATCTGTGTTCTTCAGATATCTGATCATATGAAAAGCGGTCGAACTCGCATCCATGAAAATGGTATCGCCGCTCTTAACATACTGCGCGGCAGCCCGTCCGATCTTGTCCTTGAGATCTACATTCATGACCGAACGCACCATATAGTTCTCGGCGATCTCGATCCTGTGCTGCTCCGGCAGCCTCAGTCCTCCATGGAAACGCTCTATCGCGCCTTCCCTCTCCAAGTCCCTGAGATCAGTCCTGATCGTCGCGCCGGTTACACCCAAACGAAGCGAGAGCTCGTTCGTCCTGATCGAGCCTTCCTCTGACAAAATCTCCAAGATCTGTTTTCTGCGTTCAAGGTTTATCATACTCGTTGATATTAGCAAGCGTGATTTTCATTGTCAATCGTATTTTTTCATTCGAAAAGCCCGGACCTCCCGACCCGGGCTCCTGTTTTCACATTACTTTTACGCGATGTCCGCACTCAGTTGATCGCTCACGCCTCCCCGCCGCTTGCTTTCACTCAGCGGCATCTCCGACCCGGGCGGATCAATAACCGTGCATTACATCGGAGATCGCATCAAGGATCTTGCTGTAGCAACCGCCGCATCCCGTGCTGCACTGTGTCTGCGCCTGAACTTCCTTGAAAGCCTCCTCAACGCTGTTGACATCCTTATGATCCTGCATCGCCTGCTCAACGTCAAAGCGAGTAACCTGCATACAGTTGCAAATCGTATAGTTTTCCATAGTGACCTCCGTTCCAAATATGATCTTGTACACCGATTATATCGCATCGGGCATACGTCTGCACCACCATCTTAAAACATTCCGCAAGCTCGGCGGGGGCTTGACGGCGACGATAAATGCGCGCCTTGGCATTTGACAACAGAAACGACAACAGATTGATGAGTTTGTTGTCGAATTCATTGTCAAACCAATCGTGCCTGCGCCTTTGACAACTAGCGTGACAACTATTTCTTCTTGAAGTTGTCGATATAGTTGTCAAACAGGCTGAATCACAGTTTTTGACAACTAGCGTGACAACTATTCTCTCCGGAATCGTTACCCGAGGCCGGAAATCGCCATCGGGTAACGGAAACGGTAACATTTTCCAAGAATCGTAACCGGAATCGGTTCCTTACCCACGGTGGTTAACAATCCGGGTAAATTCGCAGGTTTTTACCCGGTTCCTTACCCACGGTGGTTAACAATCCGGGTAAATTCGCAGGTTTTTACACGGTTCCTTACCCACGGTGGTTAACAATCCGGGTAAATAGGGATCTGCAATAGTCTCACTCGATTATCCCGTAGTCTGCGCAGATAAGCGCCCATTCAGCAGAGCCCGCAAAGCCTTGGAAAACATCCTCGCGGGAAGCGCCTGCCGCACAGCCTGTCGGCGTGCTCTTCGCAGGCGCGAGCATCTTCCGCGCACTATCTCGCCGACCGCACCGCCTTCAGGCGTGCTCTTCGCAGGCGAGTGTATCTTCCGCGCACTATCTCGCCGACCGCACCGCCTTCCGGCGTGCTATCGCAGGCGAGTGGGGCATTGTGTCGAACGATTACGCAGCCGCATGGCGGCGAGGACCTGAGTGAGACATAATGCCCCACTCGCCCTTTACTTCAACATCATCGCCAGCTTAACCCGGTCGTGGATGCCGGTCTTGTCGTAGATGGAGGAGATGTAGTTCTTGACGGTGCCCTCGGAGATGTAGAGGCGGGCGGCGATCTGCTTGTTGTTGAGGCCTTCGGAGATCAGCGAAGCGATCTCCTTTTCGCGATCGGAGAGCTCGCTCGTGATGACGGCGGCATCGGTGGCACCTGCGGCGTCAGATCCGGCGGAACCGGAAATCGAAGAAGGCGAGGCGGACAGGCCGGCTGCCGCGCTGATCAGTGTGGTGAGGCGCTTGATGACCTTGGGGTCCATTACGCTCGAGCCGTTCATGATCTGCTCTATGGCTCCGTAGATGGAGTCTTTGCCACTGTCTTTGAGGAGGTAGCCGTCAGCGCCGCGGCTGATGGCGTCGGTGATGTTTTTGTCGTCGTAGAAGGTCGTGAGGACGAGGATCTTGACTTCCGGGTAGAGCTGTTTCATCTTCCCGATCAGTTCGATCCCGCCCATGCCCTTCATGTTGAGATCGACGAGGGCGATGTCGCAGGCGGTGCCGGAAAGAATGGCAAGCGCTTCAATGCCGTCGTGGGCTTTGCCGGCTATTATCATGTCCTTCATCGAAAGGATTATCTCGAGGCTCTCGAGGAGCATCTGTTCATCATCGACCAGCAATACTCTGTACATTATTCTTCCTCCCTGTCGGCGTTATCGGTCTGCCACGGGATCTCGACCCGCGCCTCGAACCCGTTTCCGTCATCTGAGACGAACAGGGCTTTGCCGCCGTAACGCTCCACATACGATATTATCTTTTTGAGACCGAATCCGTTCTCGATCAGTTCGCTACTGTTATCGGCATTGAAACCGCTCTTTCCGTTATCCTTGACGATCATATTGAGATGGCCGGAGTCGCCTTCGAGCAGCACCGTGAATTCCGTCGCACCGCCGTGCTTGACTCCGTTGGTCAGAAGTTCCTGAAGGACACCCGTCATGAACTCGGCGTGCTGACCCGGGATCTTCATTTCCTCAGCGAAAAACCTGTATGACTTATCCACCCTTATCGCCGTATCCATCGTAAAGTTATCGATTATATTGTCAACATAGCAGACGAAGTCCTGTATCGAAGTGTCGTCCGAATCCTGATCGAGGGCTCTTACCGCACTTCTGATCGATTCGAGACTGCCACGGATCCTCTCACCCGCGTCGTTCATCTTGGCACGCGCCGCCTCGGGATCCTTTTCGTAGAGCATGTCGGCGGCATCGAGAGTCATGATCGCGGCCGTTATCGAATGCCCGACGCTGTTGTGGATATTGCGGCTTATGTTCTCGCGCTCGATAAGGCGGGCGTTCTTCTCTGCATATATGTTCGAAGCAAGGATCTCCTGGTTGCGCTTTTTCTCATGGAGCTCGCTTATACCCGCCTTTATCAGTTTCCTGCTTTCTTCTTCTTTGCTCGTGATGATACGGGTTACAAGATATCTGATCAGCAGGATGACCGTCACGATCGCGATTATCAACAGAAGTTCGAGTATCATAAGCGCGAGCTTACGTTCCCCCATGTGTCCCGTGGCGATCCTCATTATCACATAACCCAGACATGCCGGAACATAGACGAAGATCAAGGGAACGCACGGAATGCAGGCGAATACCAGGAATCCGATGAAGTTGCCCGTCAGCAGAGCAAAAGCGGCAGCTCCGAGATAGCACAGGATCAGCAACACGATATCGGACAGGCTCCCGGACTCGGGTTCCGACAGCCGCTTCATAGAACGTGCGGTTATCAGGATAAGCAAGATGCCCGCAGCCAGCATCGTCAGGTAATGGTGTCCCGACGTTATGACGGCTGCGAGCGTTATCAGCATCAGTATGGCATCTGTAATTATAGCTACTGCCAAGCTTTCCCTCCGGGGATATCAGAATTCTGTCACATCGGCTTTTGTCATCTTCCTGCCCTTAAGGATGATCGTCGGAACGATGACCATAAGGTTAGACAGTGCTGCTCCTGCAAGTCCCATATCGGAGATATAAGGCAGGTACTGTCCCTTCGGCAGATACAGCAGCTCATTGAGCAGGAATGTAACCAGGAGTACCACGGCGGCACCGAGCACGATGGCGATGATATCCATAGCCATTATCTCACAAAAGACCTTATTGCGGATATTTCTCTTTGTGAGTCCTATGGCTCTCAAGACACCGAACTCATATGTCCTCTTGATGTAGTGTCCGGTGAGGACGGAGTTAACCGTAACTGCCAGCATGAGAGACAGAAGGACAACACCCAGGTAGAACATTACATAGAATATGAAGAGTTCTTCCATCATTTCTTCTTCCAGGGACTTCTCGACCTTGACCTTGCGCTCTCCTATCACGCTCCTGATGTGATCTCTTAATTCGTCACCGCTCATCGTATCGCTCATGACATAGGCGCGATAGTTCTTGGCAGAATGTTCGACATAGAAGACGATAAAGCTGTCATCATCGATAAGAGCATCCAGGGTATATTCGCCTGTTATGTTGCTATCAACACTGTAATCCACGATATCGCCGAGCTCGAGGCCCCTGTTGTTTGCCAGCGCACGGCTCATGACCACACTTCCGTCGTGGATATTGCTGTAGTCACACTCGACGCCGACATGATCGAAGAAGGCTTTCATATCATCCGCATTATCGAAAACAAATGATGACGATCCCATCTCGAATCCCATAGTACACATCCAGGCGATGCCCGAGTATCCGTAAGAAGAACGATGAAGTATCGTCAGGTCCTCATCTGCCTCAAGGTCTTCAATGACGGATCCGTAATCGGCAAAACCCTCGTCCACGGAAAGCCCCGATATCAGCACCGCCTCTTTGTCGTACTCGATAGCCTTGGCCCAGTACCAGTCGACAGACGCGATATAGTTACCGGCGATGGAGGCCATGATCGTCAAGAAGAGCATAAAGATCACTAACGCGGATCTTCCCCTGTTGGCACGTATATAATTAAAAGCCGATAAAGGTTTCATATCAATCTCCTGCCTGTCACGCTACCGTGATCTTACTGATGTTACCGTCCCAGAGCTCCACCGTCATATCGGCGCCCTCGAGGATGCTCCTGTCATGCGTTACTACGATGACGAGCCTGTCCTTTGAATACTCTCTCAGGATCTTCATTACGTTGAATGCATTCACATGGTCGAGTGAAGCAGTGGGCTCATCAGCGAAAACAACCTTGGGATCATTTATCATTGCCCTGGCGATCGCGACTCTCTGGCACTGACCGCCGGACAGTTTCGCAGGCTTCTTTTTGAACTCGCGGTCCTTGAGGCCCAGCTTACGCAGGCACTCTTCTGCCTTTGCTCTGACTTCGGATTCCTTGCCGAGTCCTGCTACCATGACGTTATCGACGGCACTCATGTACGGCACCAGATAATGCTTCTGAAATACGAATCCGAACTCGCGCCTCCTCAGGTGTTCTCTCTCGGATCCTGATATCTTCGTTATATCCTTTCCGTTATACTCAACCGAGCCTTCAGTAGGATCCTTGAGAGTAGACATGCAGTACATCAGAGTACTCTTGCCGCTTCCGGAAGGACCTATAACTCCTACCAGTCCCTTGTCGGGAAGATCCAGATCGAAGCCGCCTAAGGCATAGAGCTTCTCATCGGTATTCATGTCGTATATCATGCTGATGTTTTTGATCTTGAACATTTTCGATACTCCTTATATCAATCTTCAATCGCGTCTATTGTCTTTATCCTGCTCATCGTGATCAGTACCGGGATCTGAAGAACACCCATGATCATCACGAAGGCAGCTACTATCCTCAGGAACTGCTTACCGTACCATATGTAGCCAATAAGACCCAGCGGCTCCATGGCACATGTCTTAAGAAGGTAACTTCCGAGTAATGACAAGCCTGCTCCGAGTACAAGACCGCCGCCTATTACGATCAGCATCTCTCTCATCATCATGCCGTAAACTTCACTTCTGCTGTATCCGATCGAGGCGTACAGACAGTATTCGTTTATCCTGTTACGCATGAGGGAGATGTATGCGATGATCACCGACAATGCCGTGAATATCATGACTACTGCCATTATGGCAAGAACGACACCGTCCATTATCCCGCTGATCTCATCCATGGCATCATCATAAGTCGATTTATCATAATACTCATCTTCAGGCGAGAGCTCTATGCCGACTTCTCCGAGAAGCTCCTCAACATATGCATGCTCGGAATCGTTAAGGATCACTATATACCACCCGGAATTTGTACCGCCCATCGGAGTACCTGCACATGTCGGGTACGGTGCATCCATGACTCCGACGATAGTAAACGTCTTCCCGTACGCATCCTCGTCATACCAGTCGCCGATCTTGTATCCCTGATTCTTCATAAGGACATCGTCAACAACGATCTCACCGTCACCTTCCGGAAGTCTGCCTTCGATCAGTTCCGCATCAAGATGCTCGAGATACGGCTCCACTTTGTCAAGATCGACCAGAGGGAATTCATAGCCGATCATTCCGAGGATAGCCTGATACTTTGTCATCATTACCTGTGTGTAGTAAGCATCATCGACACCGTCGAGCTTTTTGAGCTTCTCACACAGGTTATCCCTCTTCTCACTGAGAGCCTGACCATAGTCATCGTCGGAATCATAATCGTTACGGTCGACTCCGAGTGTCTTATCGGAGATATCCAGATATGTGGTATATCGGGGAAACCTGTCAGTGATGACTTCATCACTTATTACCGTACATATGACGATAGAGTATATGAGATAGATCGTCATAAATGATATCGCGAACGCCAGTAACATCGTCCCGACCGATTTCTTATTATTGGCAACAAATTTAAGTGCCGATAATCTTGAACTCATACAAATCTTCCTTTCCCGGAACCGCTGCCCGATCAGGCAGCATCACCGATTACGACTTAATACTACATATAGAGTCATGAACACAAAAGTGACCGCAGTCACATTCTCGCTGTCGGAGAGTATGACCACGGTCATATATGGTTTGGAGGATTAATGAAGTCCTGTACGATTCAGATCCTGCGGATCGTCAGCATGCTCTTACGGCCGTTCAATTCAACGGTCGTCTCTGATGATCTATCCGAGAAGTCATCTGACGGGACACCGTCCTTCTCGTATCTGATCTCATTTCCCGTCCCTTCGGTGACACTCCTGAAGGAGAAGTCCGAAGGTACCTCCAGAACTGATTCCGAAGAGATCTGATTGATCTCGATCGAACCTGTAACATCAGAAGCCCTGATCGTCATGTCAGCCCTGATGTCCAGTTCGATCTTTGAGCTGACGTTCTCGAGCGTCAGTTCCTTTACTATCCCGCCGAATTCCATGTTGCGGCATTCTATATCCTTTATCGTAAGTTCATTACAGTTGAGCTTGAATTCCAGATCTCCGATCATATCCTTCGGGAAGATGATCTCCACGTCGAGTCCTTCGAGAGCTGCTTCCTCAGCAACGTTCCTGTTTCGTACGACCGCGATTTCCAAGTCGCTCCTGCTCTCATCGATCTTCACCTTGAAGTCCGACCCGAGCGTCTCCATGGTATCGGAGCTTAAGATGACCTCAAGCTTCTCATTGTCTGCTGTCGTAATGCTGACGGACCTAGCCTCGATGTTCCTCGTCTCAAAGTCTTTTCGAGAAGCGACATCAAATATCACGCGGCTCACATACTTACTCATATCGTTCACCTCCTGCTCTTGTTGAGCTAAGGATAACGCGAAGCACCGGACGGATACATTAAAGAATTATTAAATGAAAATAACCACCTGAGATCAGGTGGTTATCTCTACAGCCTATATCGCTGTTGGCTGCCGAACTAGGATTCGAACCCAGACAGACGGTGCCAGAAACCGGAGTGCTACCCTTACACAATTCGGCAATGTTGATTTATCAACG
>OMQY01000021.1 GCA_900313405.1 uncultured Eubacteriales bacterium | reverse complement strand
CACTATGGTCGGCAAGAACTACGAATACCTCTCTGTCGCACGTAAGCGCAAGAAGAACCGCAACACTTCCGAGGCTGTTATCGGCGAAAAGGGCACCAACCCTATCTCCAACTTCCTCGCCGAGCGTAACATCATCGACTTCTTCGTCTGCGGCATGGTTGCCGTCGGCTTTCTCCTCATAATCGCCCCTGAGATCTTCTATGTAAGAGACATCTATACAGGCGGCTACCTCAGAGCCAACACCATGTTCAAGTTCTGCTATGCAGCCTTCATAATCCTGTCGATGAGCGTCGCTTATGCAGTAGTCAGACTCTTCTGGCTGGTCAGCAAAAAGGGCGAATACAGCAACGGGTCCTACGCCTGCGCGATCTTTTTCTGTATCCTTCTTCTCGTCCCTGCACACTATTCATACGAATCACTCGACCAGCGCTGCGGACTCGAGGACGGCAACTCCGAATTCATCACGCTCGACGGCACCAAATATCTCGACACATATCACAGCCCATGGCTTGACCATATCGAGGGTGTAAACATGCTCTCCTACCGTAACGCCATCGACTGGTTCAACAGCGAGGTATCCGGCTATCACGTTATCATGGAAGCATGCGGCGACAGCTACACCGACTACAACATGATCTCAGCTTACACAGGTCTGCCGACCGTAAGAGGCTGGCTCGTTCACGAGTGGCTGTGGCGATTCCACGGAATAGTCGACAAGGAGCAGGATCTTCTGATCGACGACCCCGACCACAGCGTATGGGATGTTCTCGATCCCAGAACGAACGCCGTTCGCGATGTATACAGCCTCAATTATGATGCCGCTTCCATCCGTTCCCGCGCAGAGGAGATCGCATGGGCGCTTGCCAACGATGACTATGTCAACGGCGTCAGAGACGACAAGACCCCGAGCGAGCTCTTTGACGAATACTACGATGATTCTTACGAGGTCGCGCTCAACGAGTTCAAGAGTAACATCCAGTCCAAGCTCGACCTTTACGGTTGCACCTACGATCTCGATCCCAATGATCAGGCCTCCGTCGAAGGCGCGATACGTGCGATCATGCAGGCCGTATTCACGGAGTACGACGTCGAATATGTCGTCATCGGTGATCTGGAGAAATACTACTACGGCAACGACAACACAGATCTCATCGCCTCCCTCGGCGAGATCGTGTTCACGGATGTGGGTCTTACGGTCGTAAAGGTCACGCCGTAAAGTCTGTTCCCGATCCAAAGCAAAGCGTTGAGGCAACACGCCGTAAAAAAAGCAGGTATCCCGATTGGCCGAGATACCTGCCGACACAGCTGTTTATGGAGCAGTCTTACTGCCTCTCGATTATCTCAAGACACTTAACGTAGTTGTCGTAGTCAAAGCCTGAGAAGCGTGCGGGGATGCTGATGACAAGCCTCGGACAATCATCGAATGCCCATTCGCCGATCTCCGTCACGGAATCCGGCACATAGACGTACGCCAGCTCATCACAGAAGTCGAAGCACTCCGAGCCGATTATCTGAAGGCCCTCAGGCAGATAGATGTATTCCAGGTCCTCACACGTGTTGAACGCTCCATGACAAAGCTCCGTCACTGTATCCGGAAGGATGACCACTGTCAGAAGATCTCTGTCAACGAAGCACTTCTCGCCTATCGCCGTAATTGTCGAACTCTCATCGAAAACAACCTTCCAATAACCGTTAACAAACTCCGGGATCTCGAGCTTACCGCTTCCGAAGACTGTCATAACACCGTCACGCGAGATCTCATAACGGGCAGATTCGCCTGCGTTACCGGATGTCTCGATACCGTGGCGAGTGTCAGCATCACAGATCTTGTGGCTGAATGAGAATATCTCGACCGGAACGAGATAGTAATCATAGGTGGGATCATCGTCGATACGTCGTCCTGTCTCGATGGAGTCGCCGATAAACTGGTTGAAATCATCCCACGTGGGATCGACGTTGTACCATTCGCCGCCAAGGCAGACCATTGCCCACGCATGGTTCGGCCACTCGTTATATGTCTGAAGGTTACGGTTATTAAGGACCTGCTGAACATCTTCCCCGATGCCGTAAGATACTGTGGCGGGAACGCCGACAGCTCTGCAGAGAGCAACATAGACATTGGCGATGCCCTCACAGATAGCGATCTTACGTCTCAAGAGTGTCACTGCATCATCCTGATAAACATGATCAACATCATCCAGCTGAACATAGTCATAAGCGAAGGTATGGATCACATAATCATATATCGCGAAAGACTTGCTCCAATCATCCGTCATGCCGGCCGTGATCTCCTCTGCGATCCTTATTACCTCGGGAGCATCACACTCTATATCGTTCATGGGTTCGAGGCACTCGGCAAGCGACTGATCATCAGTCCAGCATTCACTGCACCTCTCGACATTGAAGTCATAGATAGGAGATTTGACAAACCTGAGGCTCCCCTTATCGTCAGATGTGATAAGGATATCCGTCTGGACCTGCTCGATATTGTCGATCGTGAACTTGGCTTTGACATAGCACAGATCAAGATATTCGAGATCGCCTGTCAGATCTATCGCCACCGAAGTAGTCCCGGATGCCTCGTCGACAGTCCACCCTGTATTGTAATTAACAACAGTAAGGCTCGATGAACTGCATCCGTCACAAGACAGATGGAGCGAGTTTCCTTCGATGCTCAATACGACAGGCTTGCCGTTATAAGTGATCATATTGATCTGCGTATAATCGGCAAGATAACTGAGAACATTGAAGTCTCTCAGGATATGAGTCTCAGAGTCTCCGAGTGACTCACCCTTGTGACCGCTCCAACGTTCCGAACGGATCCGCTCGGAAGACTCTTCGCTATTCTGCCCGGCGCTGAGCTGAACAGGCAGAGCCGCACCGATAACAAATGCTGCCGCTAATACTGCTGCTATAACTCTTGTCTTTGCCATACTCTGCCTCCCCGCCGATCCGGACATAATTACTTCAATTCGATCGCTGCCTTGATCGCTTCGTCTGCCGTTACCTCAGAGGTCTCTCCTCCGGCTCGCTTCTTGATCTCTACGATACCTTCGCCCGCTCTTCTTCCGACAGTGATACGGAACGGGATACCGATAAGATCAGCATCCTTGAACTTAACGCCGGGGCGCTCGTTCCTGTCATCGATAAGGACTTCGATGCCTGCATCGGTAAGACGCTTATAGATATCTTCTGCCAGAGCCATATTCTCTTCATCGGTAACCTTGGTAGGTATGATGATGGCCTTATACGGAGCGCACTCTACAGGCCAGATGATCCCGTCGTCATCGTGGTACTGCTCGATAACGGCTGCAAGTGTTCTTGATACACCGATACCGTAGCATCCCATGATCATGGTCTTCTCCTTACCGTCCTTATCAAGGTATACGCAGTGGAGTGCATCGGAATACTTTGTTCCGAGCTTAAAGATGTGACCGACCTCGATACCTCTTGCCATGGCAAGGGGCTTGCCGCATCTCGGGCACGGATCGCCCTCTACGGCATTCCTGATATCACAGATACGATCGGGCTCGAAGTCGCGTCCGATATTAACGTTCTTGAGGTGATAATCGCTCTCGTTCGCGCCTACGATGAAGTTCTTCATGGAGCTTACTTCGTTATCGCAGATGATCTCGATCTT
>OMQY01000047.1 GCA_900313405.1 uncultured Eubacteriales bacterium | reverse complement strand
GCATTCTATTCAATTTTCAAGATCCGCGCCTTCTTCTTCGAGGTGTTCCTCTTGCGAAGTGCTTAGTAAGAATACTTCCTTTTCCCACTCCTGTCAAGCACTTTTTTCGCTCTTTTGAAGAAAAATTTCTGAGGGTCCGGACAAGCCACTTTTTACACGCTTCGACTATATGCGCCGGGGAAGAGGAAAGCACGAGCGACAAATATTGTGATAAGATTACTATTAATAATATAAGGGGGTTATGTTATGTCATCATCTCATAAGACCGATGCATTCAAGATCAGGAATCATCACGCATGGCTCTCTTTTACAATCTATATCCTGTCAGTCGCGATCATTACCCTTCTCCTGCTGGCATGTACTCAGATGCTGATATCATACATCATCGAGGATAAGGTCCAGAGCCGTATGGAGGAATATGACACCGCCCGGACTATAATTGAACACAATGGTCCCGATTCTCTCGACCATCTGGACCCGAACTTCTTCATTACCGACGCCGACGGACGGATCGTCACCTCGCGCGGAACCGATACGTGTGATATCTCAGAACGGGAATTCATATTCCAGTCATCCTCATCGCTCACGGAAGAGCTCTCTGATGACGAAGAACCGGTCATCCCCGTAGACGATACACACGGTCTGTATTTCCTCAAGGACAATGAATGCGATTACCTGTATGTAGATGATGAACAGGTTCATTTACGGGTGTTAAGATTCCTCCGGTCCGATGATCTGAAGGATATGCTTAAGTCCGATGAGGGAAAGATATCATTCCCGTTCTGGCTGTCTTCGACCGATGATGACGGGAATACCCTCTACTACAGATCAGAGATAATCATCAAATCACATGACGTCATCATGATGCTGCTGATGCTCCTGATCGTAGCCGGTATATTTATCATAATGTTCACGTTCCTTCTTATCATGGCCATAAGGAACATCCGGGACCGTAAGAAGATGACACGACTGATCTTCCTTGATGATATCTCGGGCAACCGTAACTGGATGTGGTATCTGAACAAAGGCAGGAGCATCTTAAGGAAAAAGAGAAATGCCGGTCACAACTATGCCGTCATCAACCTGGTATTCGTAAACTACAGGCATTTTGCCCTCTGCCATTCGCTCGAAGAAGGAAAAGAAGTCTTAAGGAGCATATTTAACGTGCTCGCGGCCTCGTGTGCCAAGAACGAGATCGCGGCACACAGTACGTCATCTAACTTTCCCATGCTCCTTACCTGCAAAGACGCCGAAGATATCAAGGCTCGGCTTAACGATATCATCTCCCGTCTGGAGAACATAGAAGACGACCACAAGTTCGGCTTCCACGCCGGAGTATCGATCATCGGAACCGAGACGGACAGTAAGGGCGAGGCAAAGAGCCGTAAGGATATCGATCTCGACCTCGAGTACAACAATGCCAGCGCGGCCAGGATGACTCTTGAAGGAAGCGATGACTCCGGGATCGCCTTTTTCGATCAGGAATTCGTCGAGCAGCAGAAGTGGATCGACACCGTCAATGAGTGCTCACAGACAGCACTCGATAACGAAGAATTCGTGATCTACTATCAGCCCAAATACGATCCGAAGACAGACAGTCTCAGGGGTGCCGAGGCACTCATAAGGTGGATATCCCCCAAGTTCGGGTTCGTATCTCCCGGCAAGTTCATTCCCATCTTCGAGAAGAACGGTTTCATCACCCGGATCGACCACTACATGATCAGAGGAGTCGCAAGAGCTCAGAAAGCTTGGCTCGACAAAGGCTTCGCATGTGTACCGATATCGGTAAATGTCTCCAGGGCTCACTTTATAGAGGCAGATCTGGCCGAGCAGATCCTGGATCTGGTAGACCGCGAGGAGTGCCCGCATGAGCTGATCGAGATAGAACTGACTGAGAGCGCTTTTTTCGATGATCAGAAGTCTTTGCTGCGGACGATAAACAAGCTCAAGGAATACGGCTTCCACGTATCTATGGACGACTTCGGCTCCGGCTATTCCTCTCTCAACACGCTCAAGGATATCCCCCTTGACGTGCTGAAGCTCGACGCCGGATTCTTCCGCGGCACTTCCGGGGACGGGCGCGGCAAGATAGTCGTCTCCGAAGCCATCAGCCTGGCACGCAAGCTCAACATGAAGACCGTCGCTGAAGGAGTCGAGGATAAGGATCAGGTCGATTTCCTTGCATCCGAGGGCTGCGATATGATCCAGGGCTACTATTATGCCAAGCCGATGCCTGCTGAAGAATTCGAGAGCAGGATGACATAACCTTCCGACCGTGTGCATAAATGATAGCCTTGTAAATCCGCCAAATTTTTATATATATACTTATTAATTACGCTTTATTTATCAGTCGAGATTTGGTATTCTTACTGACAGCGGTGAAAAGGTTTCACATCTTTCTACTATATATTTCTATAACACAGGGGGTTTCACTAATATGAGTAACACCAAAGGTTCTAAGATTTGTGTTGTAGGTGCAGGTGCAGTCGGAGCAACGATCACTTTCGCGCTTACATTCCAGCAGCTCGCTTCTGAGATCGTTCTTATCGACGTTAACAAGGATAAGGCTCAGGGTGAGGTTCTCGATATCGGACACGGTCTTCCCTTCCTCGGTCAGATGGACATCCACGCAGGTGACTATGACGAGATCAAGGATGCAGACGTTATCATCGTAACAGCCGGTATCCCGAGAAAAGAAGGCGAGACAAGAATGGATCTCGCTGCAAAGAACGTAAAGCTTGCTAAGATCATCACGGACAGCATCATG
>OMQY01000111.1 GCA_900313405.1 uncultured Eubacteriales bacterium | reverse complement strand
CATCAGCATGGCGATCTCGGATACGAGCTCACGGAACTCCTTGGTAGTCGTATTCTTATCTCGCAGAAGCGATACCTTGTGCTGAATAAGCGGATGATCGAAAATAAAAACATTCTGGTCCATGGTCGTTCTCCTTTATTTGAATAATCTTTCTTCCTGCTGCTTGATATCATTGACTCTGACGGCATGTCTCTCGCCCGCGAAGGGTTCGCTCAGGAAATCATCGACCATCGCGAATGCAAGCGCACGACCCACGACTCTCGCACCGAAGGCAAGAACGTTGGCATCATTATGCTGTCTGCTCATGCGCGCCATATACTCATTGGTGCAGAGACCGCACCTTATGCCCTTATATTTGTTAACTACGATCGAGATACCGATACCGGTTCCGCAGATAGCGATGCCTCTGTCGGCCTTACCGGACAAAACATCCTCTGCGACCTTCTGTCCTGCCTCGACATAATTAAAGGGAACATCCGCGCTCTCGGCACCTCCGTCGATCACTTCGTGTCCCAGTTCCTTAAGATGTGCGATGACCTGCTGTCTAAGGTCATATCCCGCATGATCAGATGCTATCGTGATCTTCACTTTACGTCTCTCCTTATATGCTTAAATGTTTTACGCTTAGTTGCATAGTCATCGACAATGTCACCATGACCGATGAGCTTATACTTATATGACACCATACCTTCAAGCCCTACAGGACCTCTGGCGTGGATCTTCGATGTGGATATTCCGACCTCAGCACCGAATCCGTATCTGAATCCGTCCGCGAATCTCGTAGAACAGTTAACGAGAACACTGCCGGAATCAACGGCTGACATAAACAGATCCGCCGTCTGCTCATTCTCCGTAATGATCGCATCAGTATGTCCGGACCCGTAGCGGTTGATGTGATCGATAGCCTCGTTGACGTCCTCAACGATCTTAACGGATGCTTTGTAGTCCAGATACTCATGATGCCACTCGGAGACCTCGGGTATTCCGAGAAGCTTGCTGACTTCTTCACTGCCGTAAAGCTCAACGCCGGCATCCTTAAGTGCAGCGACAAGTCTGTCGAGTACGTCGGGAACGGCTGCCCTGTCGATCAGGAATGTCTCTGTAGCATTACATACGGATACATACTGAGTCTTGGCATCGACCGCAACCTTTACCGCGATATCAGGATCGCAGTCACGATCGATATATGTATGGCATACACCGTCAGCATGTCCGAGGACAGCAATAGATGTGTTGCTCATAATATACTTAACAAAATCATTGGATCCTCTCGGGATAATGAGATCGATATACTCATTAAGCGAGAGCATATTGGCAACGTCTTCCCTTGACGTCAGAAGATGAAGCCATCCTTCAGGCAGACCCGCCTCGATACCTGCAGAACTGATGATCTCGGCAAGTATCTTATTTGTATTATGAGCTTCTCTTCCGCCCTTAAGAAAGACAGCATTACCGCTCTTAAGGCAAAGTGTCGCGATCTGGACGAGTGCATCAGGTCTTGACTCAAAGATAACTCCGACAACACCGATCGGGCACGTAACTCTGTAAAGCTCGAGACCGTCATCAAGAGTAGTATGAAGGCTCATCTTACCGACCGGCTCTTCAAGATCGATAAGACTCCTGATACCGTCGCAGACATCAGACAGCTTCGCCTCACGGAACTTAAGACGCTTAAGAAGCGGAGTCTCGAGATTCACAGCTTCAGCTTCAGCAATATCTTTGTCGTTAGCCTCAAAGATAGCATCGGAATTATCCATAAGTCGCTTAGCAATATTAGCAAGAGCGGCATTCTTGGTATCAGTATCTATTATGGCTAATCGCCTTGAAGCCTTCTTGGCTTCTGAAGCCTGTATTGAAAGATCAGACATAGAATACCCCTTTTCTTTTTCTTTTAAGATTATACCAATACTTCATAATTATTAAACCTTTTCTGTCATATTTCCGTAATATTTCTCGAAAAGAAGTTTTGAACACAAATAGTCAAACTATATTGATTAAATAAATGAAAGCACTATTTATG
>OMQY01000068.1 GCA_900313405.1 uncultured Eubacteriales bacterium | reverse complement strand
GCTCTCGAAGCACCGAAGGAGATCAAGCCCGTACGACCGATCGCCGAACTGAAGCGCGACTATATGCGCAGGATCGATGAGATCGAGGCCAAGTACAATAATCAGGAGATAGATGCCAGAGAGACTCATATACGCATGAGTTCAGTCGTCAGAGGATTTGTAAACGAGGCGACCGGCGTCAATGTCCGTAACTACACATTGCAGGAGATAGCAAGACTTAACATGCCGGATCTGGCAAAGCTCATAGAAGAGTTCTACTCTCCCGAGTTCGCCTTCGGCACTGAGGACGTTAAGATCGAAGACTCGTTCGGCAACGCAAGGCAGGTGATAAGAGAATGGAACTGACTTATCCCATGGCCATCTATATCGTGATCGGTGCGATCCTTCTGATCCTGCTCCTCACTTTTAAGCGCAATAAACCGGCGTTCAAGGACGGCAAGAGAAGCGCGAATACGGAATACGTCAAGTCACTGCCTCAGTATAAGCTCCTGAGCCTCGAATTCGGCGTTCTCAAGACCCTCGCAGTCATTGCTCTCATCATTGCACTTCTTATGTCTGCGCTTCTCATATCAAGGCCGTCCGAAGTAAAGACGACGACACAGGAGCTTCACAACAGAGATATCTTCATCTGTATGGATATTTCCACGTCGCTCGATACCGTAAGTGTTGAGATGTGTGAGCAGATGGAGGAATTCGTATCTCAGCTCAAAGGCGAGAGATTCGGTATCACTATCTTTAACGGCAAGGCGGTACTCCTTGTTCCGCTTACGAATGACTACAATTATGTCCTGGCAGAACTCGACCGTCTTAAGCAGTCGATCGAGGCCGGTTACGATATCTGGTTCTATTCCGATCTCGACGCCGTATCCGGCTATCGTTTTGCCGGAACAGACAGCGAGCGCGGAAGTTCCCTGATCGGAGACGGACTGGCTTCATGCCTGTACAGCTTTACCGACCTTGACGAAGAACCTGACAGATCGAGGCTTATCGTCTTCGTTACCGATAATGATCTCGCGGGCGACCCGCTCGTCACGGTCGAGGAAGCTATGGGACTGTGCGCTGCTCATAACGTTAAGGTATTCTCGCTTGCTCCATACTTTGTTGTAAACGAAGACGGCTTCAAGGAAGCCACTGAGAGCACCGGAGGCGAATACTTCAATACGCGTAATAAGAACGCCATAGACGATATGCTCGAACTCGTCCAGAAGACGGATGTATCAGCTACTTATACGACCATAACGGCTGAAGTCGATGTGCCCAAGGTACCGACAGTCATGCTCGTGATAAGCCTTCTCGTCTATGCCCTGTGTGTAAGGAGGATCAAGGTATGAATGTAGTTCCTTTGTTACCTGTTCCCCTGATAATAATCGTCGCAGTTGTACTGCTTGTTCTGAGTCCCAGGACCAAGCTCGGCTTCATCAAGCGTATCCTTATGATCATCCTGCTCGTGTCGATCTCACTCAGGATAATGGTACCCTCTGACGAGGTTACTATAGTCAAGAATGACATAGATGTTCTGTTCGTTATCGATAACACGATAAGCATGCTTGCCGAGGACTATTCCGGCAATACACGAAGGATCGATGCGGTCAAGAACGACGTCAGGACCATAATGAACGAGTTCGAGGGGGCACGTTTTGCCGTGGTATCTTTCTCGAATGATCCGTACTATATGGTTCCTTACACCACGGACAGAGATGTTGTGACCAATGCAGTCGATTCGCTCAACGGACTTACCGAGTATTCGGGCGAGGGCACATCATTCCGCAATGCATATGACGGTATGGAGACCATGCTGAAGTTCAATCTCGAGAAGAACGAGGATGAGGACTCGCCGGTTGATGCCGTCAACGGAAGTTTCCGTATCCAGGTCGTGTTCCTTATAACCGACGGAGAGATGACGGTAGGCCGTAATATGCCCGACTTCTCGGAGATCTCAGACATGATCGACGACGGAGCCGTACTCGGATACGGAACTGAGGAAGGCGGTCAGATGAGAGTTTACTCCTATGCCAGCTACTATGGTGACGAGACAGCTCACGTCCTCCGTACTGAAGAGAACGGACGCAACACAGTAGCCCTGTCCAAGATCGACGAAGAGAACCTTGAGAAGATGGCTGATGAGCTTGGTGTCGACTATACGCATATGACGGGGCCGGTTCAGGCAAAGCGAGTCTCCGAGGATATTTTCGACAGGCTCGATGACGGCGAGATATCTCGCGAAAAGGCTCCCCTCAAGGGACAGTCCGAGACATACTGGATAAGTGCGATCGCATTGGCCGCTCTGATGCTGGTCGAACTCTATGACTTAAGAAGAAAGTTGAGGGCGACAGAATGAAAAAGTACCTGATAGCGATACTATACGCCCTGATCCTCTTCCTCTGTGCCAGACAGTGTCTCAATTATTTCTACAACGAGCATGTGATCAAACAGATGGAAAAGGGCGACTACAGCGTTAACGACAATCTGCTCGAGAACGGCAACTTCATCCAGCCCTATATCCCGTACTACAACAACGGAAACATCGCATACGAGAACCATCGTTACGACGAGGCCGAGGAAGAGTACAGGGAAGCACTCAAATATGATATCCCCCGTGATGACGAGTGTCTTGTCAGGATCAACCTGGCCCTCGCCATGACACAGGGGCTCGGCCCGGATTGGAATCAGCCCGATCATGCCGAGCACTCCCTTGAAGTTCTTTATGCAGCCCGCGATGTTCTCCTTGAGGACGGCTGCGCGACCGAGGAAGGTGACGGACACAACAAGACAGCCGAGAGACTGAAGCGTGACATCGAGCGTGCCATCGAGGAGCTCGAAGAGATGCTCGATCAGCCCCCGGAGTCCGATCCTTCGGATTCTTCGGATCCTTCGGATTCGTCCGATCCGTCCGACTCGTCCGACCAGAGTGAATCCTCCGATCAGAGTGAGAGCTCTAACCAGAGCGAGAGTTCCGATCAGAGCGAGAGCTCCGACCAGAGTGAGTCCTCCGACCAGAGCGAGTCTTCTGACCAGAGTGAGAGTTCCGATCAGAGCGAGAGCTCCGACCAGTCGGAATCAAGCGACGGTTCCGAGACATCCGACGGCTCCGACGGATCAGAATCTTCTGAGACCTCTGACGGAAGCGACGGGACCCAGAGCAGCTTCGAGAGCTTCGAGGAGTCAGTCCGCGAGGAGATCGAGAGTCAGGCAATTCAGGCTTACGAAGACCGTCAGGAAGACATGATCTACTATTCCGGCAACTACAACTACGACACCGAGGGCACGATCTGGTAAAGAGGGGGCGAGCGTGGCATTATGCCTGACTCAGGCCCTCGCCGCTCCGCGGTTGCGTATTATTACGCCACAATGCAGCGCTTGCCTGCTGCTGTAGCCGGGCTTTTTCCATCAGAGTATTGCGGTATTACAACCACCATATATTGTGGTCGGAAATGCAAATGTAACACAAGATATAGTGTTATGCCGTTGACAGTGCCACAACATATGGATAGAATAAGGGAGCATCAAGGAAAAATGAGCAATCCGACAGAGGGAGGCCGGGCCGGGGTGCAAAATGTAACAATTCTCCAATCGTCGTAGATTAGGGCGTTTCGGGGTGAGGACCGCTGATGGGGGCACAAAATGCTATTTGCAAGGGTTCGTAACATTGTTACAATAGCGAAGACCATTTACAGAGACAAAGAGGGCAGGTTGCACAAATGAAGATCATCAAGAGAAACAAGACTGAAGTTGATTTTGACATTACCAAGATCGTTAATGCGGTTACCAAGGCTAACAATGCCGCTAAGGAGAGCGAGAGGATGACTCCCACTCAGATCCTGAGGATCGCCGATTCCGTTGAGAAGGAATGCGAGAAGATGGGTCGTGCTATGTCAGTCGAGGAGATCCAGGATCTTGTTGAGAAGCAGATCATGGCTCACGGCGCTTATGAAGTGGCTAAGCTCTATATCACATATCGCTATACCAGAAGCCTTATCCGTCAGTCCAATACGACTGATGCGAGCATCCTGACTCTTATCGAGTGCAATAACGAAGAGCTGAAGCAGGAGAACTCCAATAAGAACCCGACCGTAAACAGCGTACAGCGCGACTATATGGCAGGTGAGGTCAGCAAGGATATCACACAGAGGATCCTGCTCGATCAGGATATCGTTGAGGCTCATAATCAGGGGATAATCCATTTCCATGATTCAGATTATTTCGCTCAGCATATGCATAACTGCGATCTTGTTAACCTCGAAGATATGCTCCAGAACGGAACAGTTATCTCCGGCACGATGATCGAGAAGCCGCACAGCTTCTCCACGGCATGTAATATCGCTACACAGATCATTGCTCAGGTAGCGTCCAACCAGTACGGCGGACAGTCTATCTCGCTTACGCATCTGGCACCTTTCGTACAGATCTCCCGTGAGAAGATCAGGAAGAATGTTATCAAGGAACTCGAGGATGTCGGATTGTCTCTTGACGAGAAGAACCTTTCCGAGCTTGTTGAGAAGAGGCTCAGAGAGGAGATCGAGCGCGGCGTTCAGACGATCCAGTATCAGGTAGTTACACTTCTGACGACCAACGGTCAGGCTCCGTTCGTTACTGTTTTCATGTATTTGAACGAGGCAAAGGATCCTCAGCTGAAGAAGGATCTGGCCATGATCATCGAGGAAGTACTGAAGCAGAGGATCCAGGGCGTCAAGAACGAGTCCGGTGTTTATGTAACACCTGCTTTCCCGAAGCTCATTTATGTTCTTGAAGAAGACAATATCAAGGAAGATACGCCTTATTGGTATCTTACGAGACTTGCAGCCAAGTGTACGGCCAAGAGAATGGTTCCGGATTACATCTCGGAGAAGATCATGCTCCAGCTTAAGGTCGATAAGAACGGAAACGGCAACTGCTATACTTGCATGGGTTGCAGAAGCTTCCTGACAACTTATATCGATGAGGAAGGCAAGCCTAAGTACTACGGCAGATTCAACCAGGGTGTTGTAACTATCAACCTCGTAGATGTTGCATGTACCGCATGCAGCGAGACGCGTAATGAGGATAAGTTCTGGAAGGTCCTGAACGAGAGACTCGAACTCTGTCACAGAGCTCTGCGTGCTCGCCATGACAGGCTTGAGGGAACGCTGTCTGATGCAGCTCCTATCCTCTGGCAGTATGGTGCTCTGGCAAGACTTGAGAAGGGCGAGCCTATCACAAAGCTCCTCTATGGAGGATATTCCACATTGTCCCTCGGTTATGCGGGTCTGTGGGAGTGCGTATATGAAGTTACAGGCAAGAAGCTCACGGAGGCTGAGGGCGAGCAGTTCGGTCTTAAGGTAATGCAGGCATTGAATGATGCATGTGCAAAGTGGAAGGCAGAAGAGAATATCGACTACTCTATCTACGGAACACCTCTCGAATCTACGACATATAAGTTTGCCAAGTGTCTTCAGAGAAGATTCGGTATCATCAAGGGTGTTACTGACAGGAATTACATCACTAACAGCTATCATGTACATGTTACCGAGAAGATGGATGCTTTCTCCAAGCTTGCTCTCGAGTCCAAGTTCCAGAAGCTCTCACCCGGCGGCGCTATCTCCTATGTTGAGGTTCCCGATATGCAGAACAACCTCGAGGCAGTCCTTGATGTTATGAAGTTCATCTACGATAACATCATGTATGCCGAGCTCAATACCAAGTCGGATTACTGCCAGGTATGCGGTTATGACGGTGAGATCCAGATCGCTGAGAAGGAAGGTAAGCTCATCTGGCGTTGCCCGAACTGCGGCAATGAAGATCAGGCTAAGCTCAATGTTGCTCGCCGTACCTGCGGATATATCGGAACACAGTTCTGGAATCAGGGCAGGACACAGGAGATCAAAGAGCGCGTTCTCCATCTGTAATATCGAGCTTAACGTTAGTCAACCTATCCGGAAGCGAGGGGACGGACGCTGTTCGTCCCCTTTGTCATAAGAAGGCAGGAGAGAGGGATATGTATTACGGCGCATTGAAGAATTGTGATATAGCTAACGGGATCGGTGTCAGGGTGACACTGTTCGTCTCAGGATGCACCAATTGCTGCGAAGGTTGCTTTAACCCTGATACGTGGGACTTCAAGTATGGAGATCCCTTTACGGAGGAAACGGAAGAAGAGATCCTTAAGATGCTTGAACCTGATTACATCAGAGGGTTTACAGTGCTCGGAGGAGAACCGTTTGAGCCTGAGAATCAGAGGGTGATCGTGCCGCTCCTGGAGAAGATACGTGCCAGGTTCCCGAATAAGGATATATGGGCATTCACCGGGTTCAGATATCACGATGAGATCACTGTTCCGGGGGCGCACCCCAACTGTGAAGTCACGGACAGGTTCCTCGACCTTATCGATGTGCTGGTAGACGGACGATTTATATTGTGTAAAAAAGATCTTCGATTAAGATACCGCGGCTCCTCAAATCAGCGTATAATAGATATGAGGGAGACTCGGCGCACGGGAGAGATAGTCCTGTGGGATGAGACCCCGGCCTATTCGTAGAACACGTTTCCTGCATAGGGAAACGTATGCAGGAGAGCGCATATGCCTAACAGGATCAAGCATTGGCTCGGGATAGATAAGGTATCCCCCAATGTAAAGAGATACTTACAGATGGCTAACATACGGTCGAGTATCTATATGGCCGTTATAGTTGCTGCGCTCGAGAGCTTTATGATCATCTGGCTCATTCATTATCTCCAGGGCGATGTACAAAGGAGCAGAACGTGGGTCATAATGCATATGACCTGTTATGTGGTGCTTTTCGCGACGGCACTGACAATAATGCTCTACAGTTATCGCGCCCTCCGACGTACAGTCAGGAATCCGAATGCAGGTCAGATGTCGATCTGGATATTCGCGATAATATGTGTGCTGTTCGGTATCTATATCTCAACAGGCGACTTCGATCGCGGAGAGCAGATACTGACATTTGTAACTATGGAGACATTCCTCGTCGGGATACTCACCTGGAAGCCGATAGCGTCATTCTTATCGATCACGACTTCGTTCCTGGCACTCTTTATCTGCATGGAGAATGTCGGCGATCTCAGTTTTGCCAATAAGGTCAATTTCTTTACGCTCTGGATAGCTATGCTGGCTACGGCATACAGCAACTATCATCAGAGAAGGAGCGAGGCGGAAAAGGAAGAGGAACTCGAACAGGCGAACGAACACTTCAAGAGACTTACTGCGATCGACGACCTTACAGGCGTCGCGAGCATGCGGTTCTTCAGGAAAAGTGCCGAAGAGATACTGAAGGAGAGCGGCACAAAGCCGTCGGACAGAGTGTTCCTGTTCCTGGATATCGAGAACTTCAAGGCTTATAACGAGAAATTCGGATTCGATATGGGTAATGCATTCCTTATCGATTATTCCAAGAAGCTCCAGGAGGTTTTCGACGGGAGCCTTGTCGCCAGACAGGCCGATGATCATTTTATCATCCTAACGGACAGGGAAGGTGCCGAGACCAAGGCTGCGGACATTACTTCATGGGTCTACAGCTATTCTGATTCAACTCAGATAGGTCTTAAGGTCGGAGCATATTCCCCTTCCGATACGACGATCGATCCGCTCCTGGCTTCGGACTATGCACGCTATGCCTGTAACAGCATAAAGAAACGCTATGATCAGGATTACAAGGAATACGACAAGTCACTCGATGATGAATTCAAGCTCAGACAGTATATTGTAAACAACGTCGATACGGCTCTGGATAAGGGATACTTAAGGATCCAGTATCAGCCCGTCGTATGGGCTAAGAATCGTAAGCTGTGCGGATACGAGGCACTGGCAAAGTGGCAGGATCCGGAGATCGGCAATATATCTCCCGGTGTCTTTATTCCCATCCTTGAGGAATACAGACAGGTTCATAAGCTTGATATGGTCGTTGTCGAGACAGTATGCAGCGACTTGAGAAGCCTTATGGATTCCAAGAAGCCGACGGTTCCGGTATCACTTAATTTCTCCAGACTGGACTTCGAGCTGACTGACGTTGTCTCCATTCTTGAGAGCTGCGTTCAGCGTTATGGCATACCGAGAGACTATCTGCACGTTGAAGTAACAGAGAGTGCCCTCGCTGACGGTGCGTCGGCTCTTCGCCAGGATCTGTCACGTCTCCGGGATCTCGGATACCCCCTGTGGCTTGACGACTTCGGTTCCGGTTATTCCTCGCTCAACGTTCTTAAGGACTACAAGTTTGACGTTATGAAGATCGATATGAAGTTCCTGTCGGGATTCTCCGATCGTGCGACCAAGTCGAAGTCCAAAGCAGTATTGAGCAATGTCGTAAGGATGGCGAATGACCTTGGGATGCATACCCTTACCGAGGGTGTTGAGACACCGGAGCAGGCTGACTATCTCAGGGATATCGGATGTGAGAGGCTGCAGGGATATCTCTTCGGCAAAGCAATGCCGCTCGAGAGAGCACAGGTCAAGATCGCTGCCGGAACACTTGTTGTAGCTGACGAATACCTCTAGAGATTCTTACAATACTCTTTAAGGAACCTGTCAAACAGGATCACGGATTCGTTGCGGGGATTCTGTGTTCCTGTTATTATTGCCGCGCTTATCCTGATGGAAGGCGACAGGGGGCAGAGTCTCATTCCCGGGGTGCTGCAGGCACTTTTGGTCATAGGCATGACAGCATATCCGATCCCTTCTCTGACTGCCAGGAGCGTTCCTCCGACAGAATGCATCCGGATCGGAGACATCAGATCATTATCCGGGCCGAGCCACTTCATGAATTCCTTCATCAGATGCCGGTCGGAAGGGATGATGGCACTGTAGTATTTGAGCATATCGGCCGTGATGTAAGGTCTGTTCGCGAGCGGTACGTACTTGGGAAACATAACGCCGATCCTATGTGTCATCAGGAGTGACGGACCGATGTCCGTGTATTTCACCCCGATGTCTCCTGAACTGTTGCAGGGGATCAGGGCGTGAGTCGCCGTTCCGTCGCGCAGCATCCGGATCGCGATTTCTTTTGTTGCATGCACGACGTTGAAGCTGACATCCGGATAATCGAGCTTAAATCTTGATATAAGGACTACCAGGTCTCCGACAAAGAGCTCGCTGGCATAACTTACCGTAATGATCCTGGGGATGCCCTTCAGATCGCGTATCATATTAGTGTATTGGAGCAGCATATTCTCGACGCATTGCTTGATGATCTGCCCCTCACAGGTTATCCGCACTCCGCCCGAACTGCTCCGGTCGACAAGAGCGACCCCGCACTCGCTCTCGGCCTTGCGCACCCGTTTACTCATTGCAGCCTGCGATATGTTAAGGACCTTGGCAGCCCTTGTAATGCTTCCTAATTCCGCAACATAGTAAAACGCGATCAGGGATGACACGTCATTCATTGCCGGGACTCACATATTACTGTCTGCCGGTTTCCTGACGATAAATGATCTTGCCGCCATATGAAATACCGGCTCACCATCCTTAATGAACTCAAGACTTCCGAGGTCACTGTCGAGATGGTTTAATCCGTTACGAACTGTATCGAAAACTACACTCTCAGGCACCTTTGCAAATCCTCCCATAAGCATTGGCTCCTCTGCCGTGCAGACCACGGAATCTGTCATCCGGCACATTCCGTAATCCGTAAAGGGGAGCAGACTTTTTTCCGGTGATGCTTCGCCCCCTCGCTTAAGCCTTTGTATGGTTATCTTTATCCGGTTCCCCTTGAGCTTCCTAAATGTTGCTCTGTAGTCACAGTAACCCCTCATAAGGACAAAGTCCTCTACAGCATCCGGATAATCGGTCTTATGTGCCGACTTGTATTCAGGGAAGACCGTCTTTGATTCTTCTATATTGTGATTGATCTTCTGTCCGAGATCGGAACTCTCGGGAACGCCGCCTGTCCTCGCTTCTGCCCTGAGGGCACTTGCTGCCTGCAGGAGCAGGCTGTAGCTCCTGTGCATCAGAGCGAAGTCGGTATACCGAAGTGCGAACTTCTGCTGGGTCATGGCGAGTCTGTATGCCACATCTGCCAGATGTGTATTACGGTCACCGCTCTCGAATCTGACAAGTGCCCGTGCATAGAGTCCCTCGAGGATGGTGGAAGCATTCTCATAACTCTGTGCCACATATTGTCCGTTCATATACATGTCGGCAAGTTTGCACGACGCTTCGGTGACACCCATAAAGGAGCCTATCGCGAAGTACTTGAAAGCATTTCCGTAATCCGGTCTTCCGTCGGACAGCCTGCCGTCATAGTAGATATGTGCCAGAGAGTTCGCTGCATATCCGAACCCGAATTCTCTCCAGAGTTTATCCATACATCTGGCCGCGAGTTCCCAATCGCAGTCGAAAAGTGAATTGCCGCCATAGGATGCATACCCCAATATCCTGATCGCATCAGGGTCGTTATGATCCGCCAGGTCACCGACAAAGTCCACGAACATCTTGCGGGTATTCTCATCTGCGCCTCTAAGGAGAAGGTCATTATCCCATTCATTTATGAAATCGCTCTTGATGATATCGGGGTATTCTCTGAACCCCGGCTCTACGCCGAGATTCTTGTAGTGGATATCTATCGCCTCCACGATCTCTTCGGCGCGGGATAAGTCCTTCATCTTCATGTGAGAATTCATGACAACATTTGATATATCAGCGAAAACAGGATACAGCTTGTGAAATACCCACATCATCATCTCATCATCTTCCATATCCGGGTTACGGAACCTCTGCATTGCCAGAGTGTTCGGGAAACCGGGCAGGATCTCGGTAAGGCCGAGACAGCCGGACAGTTCTTCGACTATCGGGTAGAACCAGTCAGTCGCAAAATCGGCTACCGTCATGTCTTTGTCGACAGCTGTATTAAGTGCATCCTGGAGGTCCTCAAGAGTCATCCGATAGAACGCGCGTGAGCCGAATGATCCCTCGCTGCTCAAGAAGGGAATGATGCCGCTCAGGGTCAACTCGAGCCTGGCAAATCTGATGAGTTGTTCTTTGGACAGTTCGAACATGATCCCTCCGAAGGTTAAATACATGTTTATATTGAAATTGTACCCTTTTACGGCAGATAAATACGGAGGATAGTTCAATTGATACAGAAAGTAAACATTCCTGAAGCAATTCTGTTATAATGCGAAGAGAGCCGACAAAACGTTGTTTTGAAGCGGAAAGAGGGACATATTATGCAGCTCACATATCTCGGTCATTCATGTTTCAAGTTAGTGAGGAACGGTTTTGTTCTGATACTTGATCCGTATCAGAAAGGTTCTGTCCCCGGGCTTAAACCCCTCAAGGAGACTGCCAATCAGGTAATCTGCTCGCACAGACATGCGGATCATTTTGCTTTCAGAGAGATCAGGATATCGCAGACGAGAGCCGATACCCCTTTTATCGTAGAATTCATCCCTACGTGGCATGACGGCAAAGAGGGTGCATTAAGAGGCGAGAATAATATCGCAGTTATCGATGTATATGACCACAAGATCGTTCATATGGGCGATATCGGTTGCGATCTGACGGATGAGCAGCTTAAAAAGATCAACGGGTGCGACATACTCCTGATGCCTGCGGGCGGATACTACACACTGGAGCCCGATAAGGCCGCCGAGCTGACTGAGAGGATAGCACCGAAGACGGTTATCCCGATGCACTATAGAGGAGACGGCTTCGGCTATGATGAGATCGCGACGGTAGAGCCTTTTATCGATGCATTAGTCGCCTCCGGTTATGAACTGATACGTGAAGGATCGACTGTCACGCCGGATCTTGACAATCCCGATCAGGATAAGAAGATCATCCTGATGACTCCTCAGAATATCTGATCGAAAATGAAGTTTGTAACACAAGTCCGCCCTCTGTTCTGTTAAAATAACGGACGGAGGATTAAGCCATGTTTAAGATAGGTTTTGACGCAGAGAAATACGCACAGCTTCAGTCGCAGAAGATCAGAGACAGGATCGACCAGTTCGGAGGTAAGCTTTATCTGGAATTCGGCGGTAAGCTTTTCGATGATTATCACGCTTCGAGAGTCCTTCCCGGATTCGAGCCCGACAGTAAGATCAAGATGCTCATGCAGCTCAAGGCGGACGCCGAGATCGTGATCGCGATCAATGCAGATGCGATCGAGAAGAGCAAGAGACGCGGAGATCTCGGTATCACATATGATCAGGACGTATTAAGACTCATAGATGCATTCACCGAATTCGGTCTCTATGTCGGTTCCGTATGTATCACGCAGTTCACCGGTCAACCTCTGGCAGAGAAGTTCGAGCACAGGCTCCGCCAGCTCGGAATGAAGGTATATAAGCATTATCCTATTGCGGGTTATCCCAACAATATCCAGCATATCGTAAGTGAAGAGGGATACGGCAAGAACGACTATATCGAGACGACTCATTCGCTTGTTGTCGTTACGGCTCCGAGTCCCGGATCCGGCAAGATGGCGACATGTCTGTCGCAGCTCTATCATGAGAATAAGAGAGGCATCAAGGCAGGATATGCCAAGTTCGAGACATTCCCGATCTGGTCCATCCCGCTCGCTCATCCCGTTAATCTTGCGTATGAGGCTGCTACGGCAGACCTTGCGGACGTAAATATGATCGATCCGTTCCATCTGGAAGCTTACGGAGAGACAACGGTCAATTACAACAGGGACGTTGAGATCTTCCCCGTTGTCAATGCTACTTTCGAGAGGATCTTCGGACAGTCACCTTACAAGAGTCCCACGGATATGGGAGTTAATATGGCCGGATTCGCTATCATTGACGATGAAGCATGTCAGGAGGCGTCCAGGGCAGAGATAATCAGAAGATACTATCAGGCAAAGTGTGCCGTTCGTCAGGGACTGTCTGACGGAAGCGACGTAACAAAGCTTGAGACTATACTCAATAAGTCTTCGATAGAGACTTCCGACAGAAGATGTATCGGAGCGGCTCTTGTCCGTGCCGATGCCACAGGCGGGCCTGCCGTTGCGATCGAGCTCCCTGACGGACAGATCGTTACCGGCAAGACAACTGACCTTCTCGGACCGTCTTCGGCAGCACTTCTTAATGCACTCAAGACCCTCGCAGGCATCTCGCACGATATCCCGCTCATCTCGCCCAAT
>OMQY01000196.1 GCA_900313405.1 uncultured Eubacteriales bacterium | reverse complement strand
GTTAGCGCCGCAGAAAGCATCAACAACGAAAAGTCTCTTGTTGCAGAGCTCGTTCTTGGCGATGTCCTTAACAGCTGCCCATGTCTCCTGTGTCATAGGGTGGTTGTCGTTCTTATACTCATCGGATGTCCACCATACTGTATCCTTGGAATTCTCATCCATTACGATGTACTTATCTTTGGGGGAACGTCCTGTGTAGATACCTGTCATAACGTTAACTGTGTCGAGCTCCGTTACCTTACCTACTTCATATCCCTCGAGGCCGGCCTTTGTCTCTTCTTCGAAAAGCAGCTCATAGGAAGGATTGTAGACGATCTCTGTTGTGCCGGTAATACCGTACTTGGTCAAATCAACTTTTGCCATCTTTATAACCTCACTTTGTTTTATTTCTACCCCGGCATAACCTTTTTTGGAGTAAAACCGATATGCCAAGGCTAACTACCTGCAAACGATTATACAAGAAAAGTCGAAAAATACAATAAGACTTGTATCGTCAAGACATCCAAAAAAACAATATCAAGAGGCTTTGACCATTGTAAAACGCCCGATTTAGCGGATATAATATGTCTGTGGTCCGTCGCGGGCGTCAAATGCCTCAATTTTACACGGACTATGAAAATCATTTGCTCGACAGAAAGGAGTTATCACATGGCTCAGAACAAGTACGCAGGCACTCAGACGGAGAAGAACCTTCAGACCGCTTTTGCCGGAGAGTCGCAGGCAAGAAATAAGTATACATACTTTGCTTCAGTAGCAAAGAAGGAGGGTTACGAGCAGATCTCGGCCATCTTCCAGCACACAGCCGACAACGAGAAGGAGCATGCCAAGATGTGGTTCAAGGAATTGGGCGGCATCGGCAACACGATCGCCAACCTCAACGCTGCTGCTGACGGCGAGAACTTCGAGTGGACAGATATGTACGACGGATTTGCAAAGACAGCCGAGGAAGAGGGCTTCCCGGAACTCGCTGCAAAGTTCCGCGGCGTCGCTGCCATCGAGAAGATGCATGAAGAGAGATACCGTCAGCTCCTTAACAACATCGAGACAAAGACTGTCTTCGAGAAGAGCGAAGTCAAGGTATGGGAGTGCCGTAACTGCGGTCACATCGTAGTCGGAACCGCTGCTCCCGAGGTCTGCCCCGTATGCAACCACCCTCAGAGCTACTTCGAGGTAAGAGCAGAGAACTACTGATAGGCCCGGAGAACTGTGCGAACGGGGGCTGCCTCACGAGAGGCGGCCCTCTTTTTGTGCGTTATTATGCGCCGGCGCGGCCTCGGGTAACGATTCCGGTTACGATTCTTGGAAAACGTTACCATTTTCGTTACCCGACGGTGATTTCTGCCCTCGGGTAACGATTCCGGTTACGGTTCTTGAAAAACGTTACCATTTTCGTTACCCGAGGGGATCGTGACATCAGATGACTTGAGTTAATGTCACGGAACAGACCCGGACACAACTGCGGGGGAGCACGAACCCGCCCGGTCACACAAAAAAACTCCGAGGCCGAAGCTTCGGAGTTGTGGAATCGATAATAAGCTACTCGCGAACCGCACAGGCGAGCCGAACCGCCGATCGTGCACCCTCTCACCGACCGCACAGCCTCCCGGCGTGCTACCCGCAGGCGAGCGGGGCATTGTGTCGAACGATTACGCAGCCGCGGAGCGGCGAGGACCTGAGTGAGACGTAATGCCCCACTCGCCCTTACTGCAAGTCTTCCATGCCCAGCGTGGTGACGCCGGCGGCGTTGAGGAGCTTCTCGGCCTTGGCGTTGTCGTTGGTCTTGATGGCGATGGGGGCGCCGTCGCCGTCGATGGAGAGACCGTAGATGTAGCTGATGTTGATGCCGGCGGCGTTGATGATGCCGACGACCTTGGCGAGGCTGCCGACGGCGTCGGGGACGACGACCGCGATGACTTCGTCGATGCGGGCGGCAAAGCCGGCGTCCTTGAGGATCTGCTTGGCTTTGTCGGGGTCCTTGGCGAGGAGGCGGAGGACGCCGTACTCCATGGTGTCAGCGAGGCTGGCGGAGAGGAGGTCGATGCCGCCCTTGGCAAGGATCTTCAGGACTTCCTCGAGTCTGCCTTCGGTGTTTTCGAGAAAAATAGAGAGCTGCTTAACGAACATGGTGGTACCTCCTTGTGATCACTGATAGAGCTTACGCTTATCGGTTACGTGCTTACTCTTGCCGTCGAAATGCTCGAGGCCGTTGGGCTCGACGAGCTTGACCTTGGCGTTGAGGCCGATGGCCATCTTGAGCTTGTCGTGAACGGCCTTGGAGAGAGTCTCAAGGCTCTTGATCTCATCGGTGAAGACGTTCTCGGCGACTTCGACCTGGACCTCGAGGGTGTCGGTGTTGTTGACACGGTCGACGACGAGCATGTAGTGAGGCGTTGTGCCCTCGACTGTGAGGAGCGCGGCCTCGACCTGAGACGGGAATACGTTTACGCCGCGGATGATGAGCATGTCATCGGATCTGCCGCGGAAGCGCTGGATCCTGGCCATTGTACGGCCGCATTCGCACTTGTCGTACAGAATGGATGTGAGATCCTTGGTCCTGTAGCGGATGAGCGGCATGCCTTCCTTGGTGAGGTTGGTGATGACGAGCTCGCCGTCGGAGCCTTTAGGCAGCTGCTTGAGAGTCGCGGGGTCGATGATCTCGGGCAGGAAGTGATCCTCCCAGATGTGAAGGCCCTTGTGGTATTCGCAGTCGCAGGCAACGCCCGGGCCCATCATCTCGGTGAGGCCGTAGATGTCGTGTGCCTTGATGTGCAGGCGGGATTCCATCTGGTCGCGCATCTCGTCGGTCCAGGGCTCGGCGCCGCAGATGGCGGACTTGAGCTTGATCTTGTCGACGAGGCCCGCTTTCTCCAGGTCCTCTGCCACGTGCAGGAGATAGGAAGGCGTGCAGGCGATGGATGTGACGTCGCAGTCGATCATCATGTCGATCAGTTTCTGGGTGTTACCGGTGGACATCGGCAGGACCATCGCGCCGAGGTACTCGGCACCGTAATGGGCACCCAGGCCGCCGGTGAAGAGGCCGTAGCCGTAGCCGACCTGAATGATGTCGTCGCGTGTGATGCCGGCCATGGACAGGCATCTGGCGACGCACTCGGCCCAGATCTCGATGTCGCGTCTGGTGTAGACGGCGATCTTGGGCTTACCGGTCGTGCCGGATGAGGCGTGGACACGTACGAGCTCGGACCTGGGCGCTGCCGCGAGGCCGAAGGGGTATGTGTCTCTTAAGTCCTGATATGTTGTGTAAGGAAGCTTGTCCAGGTCTTCGATGCCCTTGATGTCGCCGGGCTCGAGGCCGGCCTCCTGCATCTTCTTGCGGTAGTACTCGACGTTGTGGTAGACGCGGTTAACGACCTTGACGAGGCGCGCGCTCTGAAGCGACTCGATCTCGTCGCGGGACATGCATTCTTTTGTTTCGTTCCAAATCATTGTGGGTGTTCCTCCCGATATAGTCTTCGATCGAAGATAAATTCTGTCTTGTAAATTATACAACAACGGTAGGCAAATCAAACTTGTTTTCGAGAAGGATAATTATCGAAAACAAGTTACTCGTCAGCCGGCTGCACGCCCCAGATGTACTGTTCGAGCTCGGAGATGCCGTCGTCCCCGTCTTCGAGCAGCGCCTTGCTGAACTGCGTCTCGTAGAGCTCGCGGTAGACGCCTTCCTTCGCGAGCAGCTCTTTGTGGGTACCGCGCTCGACGATCGTGCCGTCCTTCACGACCAGGATCTCGTCCGCTGCGAGGATGGTCGACAGCCGGTGGGCAATAAGGATGCTGGTCTTGGATCTGATGATGGGATCGATCGCGTCCTGGATCTTCTTCTCCGAGATCGAATCGAGCGCGCTCGTCGCCTCATCGAAGATAAATATCGTCGGATCCTTCAGTATTATCCTCGCGATCGAGATCCTCTGCTTCTCTCCGCCCGACAGCTTGAGGCCGCGGTTGCCGACCTCGGTGTCGATGCCCTTTTCCTGCTTCTCGACGAAGTCGTAGATGTTGGCCTTCTTAAGCGCCTCGACCATCTCCTCCTCGGTCGCGTCGGGCTTGGCGTACAGGAGATTGTCGCGGATCGTGCCGTTAAACAGATATGTCTCCTGCGACACGACGCCGACATGCTCTCTTAAGAACTTCAAGTCGAGCTTCCTCACGTCGATCCCGTCGAAAGTCACGCTTCCCTCACCCACATCGTACAGCCTCGGGATCAGGTTCACTATCGTGCTCTTGCCCGATCCGGACGGCCCCACGATCGCGATGGACTTGCCGGCATTAAGCGTGAAAGAGATGTCCTTCAATATCGTCTTATCCTCATCATAGCCGAACACGACATGGTCAAAGACCACTTCGCCGACAACTTTATCCGGTGTTATCGCATCCTCCGCATTTTCGATCTCGACGGGGATGTCAAAGTAGTCGAAGATCCTCTTGAAGAGCGCCATCGACCTGATCCACTCGACCTGGATGTTAAGCAGGCTGTTGACCGGCATGTACATCCTTCCGAGGAGAGCGACCAGCACGGTGATGTCACCGATCGTCAGGTCGGAATCATACTTCATCATGAGGATGCCGCCCGCCAAGTAGATGAGCATCGGGCCGACGCTCGTGAAAGTCGTTAAGACGACGCGGAACCACCTGCCGGCCATGCTCTCCCGGATATTGAGGCCGATCATCTTGCGGTTCGCGCTCTCGTAGCGTTCAAACTCGTAATCTTCCTTCCCGAAAAGCTTCACCAGCAGCTGCCCGCTCACCGACAAAGTCTCGTTCAATATCCCGTTGACCTCGTCATTGACCTGCTGCGACTGGTTGGTGAGCTTCCACCTCTTTTTACCGGCTTTCCTCGTCGGCACGGTAAACAGCGGCACGATTATGATACCCACGATCGCCAATATCCAGTTCTTCCGGAACATCGCGATCATGGCGATGATAAGTACGATCGAGTTCGACAGGATGCTGCTGAAAGTGCTCGTTATGACACTCTTGACCCCGTCGATGTCGCTCGTCATCCTCGTTATTATGTCGCCCTGATTATTGGTCGTGAAGAACCTCTGCGACATCCTCTGCAGATGCGAATACATCTGATTACGCATATCGTAAGTGATGTGCTGGGCGATCCATGTGTTGATATAAGTCTCGACGACGCCGATAAGGCTCGCCGCGAGAGTGACGAGGAGCGAGAGGACGATGTAATAGATGAGCGCATGGAAATCCTGTTTCACCAGACCTTCATCGATGATCTTGCCTGTCAGGATCGACGGCAACAGCGAAAAGAACGACGACACGATAATGCACACCAGCACCAGCGCGATCTGCCTGCGGTACGGCTTCAGATAAGAGAAGACGCGCTTGAGCAAGGCCTTGGTAACCTTCGGCTGATTCTTCTTCTCCTCCGCTGTCAGGAACTGTGCCCCCATCGGGCCGCCCATTCCTCTCCCTCCGGGTGGCATATGACCCCTCCTCTGACTTCGTCTTTTCGCTCATCTATATTTCCAATAGTATCACAAAGACCCAGCTTACTGCGTCTCAAAACGGCGATTTCTGCCCTCGGGTAACGATTCGGGTTACGATTCTTCGAAAACGTTACCACTTCCGTTACCCG
>OMQY01000049.1 GCA_900313405.1 uncultured Eubacteriales bacterium | reverse complement strand
TGGGTTCGGTCTGGCATATCCCCATGATAAGAGGCAGATCGAGCGGACAGGTGATAGATATGCTTCGCGAAAAAAAAGTATCATGTATGGCAGCAGACCTTAAGGGCGATACGCTTGATACATCTGTTATTGAACTTCCCGCTGCTTATTTCATCGGAAACGAAGGCAGCGGACTTAAGGATTCGACATCTGTGGCGTGTGACAAAAAGGTAAAGATCCCGATGCCGGGTAAAGCAGAATCGCTCAATGCCGCATCTGCTGCCTCGATAATAGGGTTTGTTTTGTCATCGAAAAGACTGCAACAATGACATACATCGGGTCGTCTTTATTACAGAAGACGACAGGAGGGGATATTGTTATGAAGTTTAGTGGTATGAAGAGAACAGCATCATTATTAATGGTTCTCAGTTTATCGATGTCTGCGTTGATGTTTACATCCTGTTCAGGAACAAAGGATGAAGAGAATAAGTCTTCGGGTGAACTGGCATCAGTAGAATGGTTTGATTCAAGAGAGGTTACGCTCCTTGATATGTCCGACTGTAACGGATACGGTACTAACGGTGGAACGACAGACGGTCTTATCTATACGGACGGGGATGTATTTCTTGTAGATGAGATGATCTATTACGGGAACGATGAGACACGTAAGCTCGAAGAATTTGATCGCGATGGGAATGTTCTTATTAGTGTTGATATCAACAGTGATATCATACCTCCTTCGGGTAATAATGATTATATCAATCCCAGATTCTTTGTTGTTGACGATACGGTCAACTGCCTGCTGATGGACAGGGATAATAAGTTTTATCTGGCACCATATGACTCTGATGCTGAAACGTTTGTAGAGTGGGAAGAACTGACTGACCTTAATCTCTATCTTACGATGTCGGATACGATACCATATGTCGGCGTGACTGATGATCAGACTGTTAAGATCTATGTTCTGTCGTGGCTTGATGCAACCAGTTCCTCTGTGAGTGTTATAACAATGGATGAGGATCACAAATGCACTCAGACTGATCTTACTCCTGCCCTGACTCAGGCGGGAATGACCGGAGCCCATTCTGTTTACGGTGTGTCAGATAATGAATGCATACTGTTCGGCTATGATCAGCTCGGTAACGACAAGGCGATATATGTAAATGAAGAGACTATGGAATCTAATCCTCTCGATGATACGTCAT
The DNA here is from genome assembly GCA_900313405.1 of uncultured Eubacteriales bacterium. Next base: position 5,275 of record OMQY01000049.1, on the reverse strand, counting down.
TCCTCTGGAATGCCTGTCAGTGCGGAGGCAGCATACTCCTGTCAGACGGCTTCACGATCAGTGAGTATGATGCCGCGACCGGTACGGTTGAAGAACTGATGAATCTCGATAAATGCAATGTAAACCGATATGATGCAATGAGTATGAAGCCTGTATTCGTAGACGGTGAGAGGATCGTACTTTTTGGAATAGTCTGCATCGACAACAATAATATGGCAATGAAGACTATGGAACTGACTGCATCTGATACGAACCCTTATGAGGGCAAGACCATGCTCAGAGTTGTCGAACTTGACCAGGCTTTTGATTATGGAATAGCTGAAGCTATACGTCAGTTTAATGAGACGGATCCTAATGCCTATCTGGTAATGGACAGAAGATATGAAGTGGATCCGATAGAGACTGATGGCGGTATTGAATACTTTTTCTCTGATGAAGGTAAGCTTGACAGGTTGACGTCAGACTCCGGGCTCAGTAATCAGCTGATGTTCGATCTGCTGGCGGGAGACGGGCCGGATATCATACTTAACGGTCACTCGTTCTCGCTGCTCAACAGCGATAACTGTCTCGTTGACCTGACATCATATATCGATGGTCCTGACGGGATCGACAGATCGTTGTATTTCAATAATGTTTTCGAGGGTAATCCTTATCAGATAGCATTAGCGGCTCAGCCTTACGGTGTTCTCTATTACGCTGATGCGACAGGCTATTCGATAACAGAACCTACTTACGATGAATACAGACAGTTTGTTTCGGAAGGCTGTAACGGTACGGATGCGATCGGGATGGAGAACGGCAGGCTCAGCTATTTCCTGACATTGTTCGAGAACCTCTATCCGCAGTTGTCGGATGATGCCGGCAGGCCGCAGCTCGATAATGACGAATTCCGTGCTCTTGCCGAATACTGTCTTACACTTCCTGAAAATGCCGGATATCTTGGTGATACTTATTGTGAGAACGCATATTTCAGTGTTTATTCGTTAAATTGGGGTGAGTTTACCCATTCCGGAGATACACTCATGGGACTTCCTTCGCAGAACGGAATGGCACACAGGATGAGAACAGTCTATTCTGCTGCTATCTCAGAAGCCTGTGCAGACAGAGATGCTGCATGGAGATTTGTAAAACTCCTGTTGTCAGAAGATATCCAGAGTCAGATCAACAGCGGATGGCCTTCTGTCATGAGAGAAGTGTCCAGAAATGCTATTGCTGAGAGTATTGCCCGGAATAATGAGGAAGCAGAGAATTATGAGCCGATAGCCGATTGGGATGAAGGACCTGATGTGCTTGATACACGTGCTACGGACTGGTATTGCGATGCAATGGATTCGGCGCTTCCGAGTGTTTACTGCGATCCTGATATCCTGAAGGTGATGTTCGAGGAGATCCAGCCTTACTTCGCAGGTCAGAAGACTCTGGACGAGGTTATCCCGATAATAGAAGACCGCTGCTCAACTATCATCAACGAGAGAGGTTAAAGATCCGTTTGCTCAATGAAACAGCCATTTTGCGATAATGTTTGTGCGTCTTATATAATTGACAAAAACATGCCGTAAATCTACAATTTCAGGGTGCGGAAATAGCATAATCGCACGGATCTGATCCGTGATAGAGAGGAGCAGTGTTCGTTATGTCGGACTCTCATAGTAATGATGCTATACTTGCATCCATGACAAGGGCGGCTTCGAACAAGTCGAAGATCAACCCTGAGCTTTATACAAAATATAATGTTAAGCGCGGTCTCCGTAACAATGACGGTACCGGTGTTCTTGTCGGCCTTACAGAGGTCGGTGAGGTAATGAGTTATATCGTCGATGATGCAGAACGTGTACCCGTTGAAGGTAAGCTCTTTTACAGAGGTTATGAAGTAACGGATCTCGTAAACGGTTTCTATCAGAAGAGATTCGGTTATGAGGAGATCGCTTTCCTTCTTATGACGGGTGAGCTCCCTACAGAACAGGAACTTATCGACTTTAATCAGTTGCTGTCTTCGAGAAGGCCGCTTCCGGCAGGTTTTACCGAGGATATGATCCTTAAGGCACCGAGCCCTGATGTTATGAATAAGCTTGCCAGAAGTGTTCTGGCTCTCTATTCATATGATGAGAATCCGGATTCTGTTGATCTTAAGAACGTCTACCGTCAGTGTGTCGAGCTTATCGCCAGGTTCCCGGTCCTTATCTCTTACGGTTATATGGCAAGACGCCATTACGTAGAGGGGCAGAGCCTTTTCATTCATGACCCTAAGCCCGAATATAACACCGCTCAGAATATCCTTCACCTCATCAGACCTGACGGTGAGTTCACGGAGCTTGAAGCCCGTGTGCTTGATCTTGCCATGGCGCTTCACGCAGAGCACGGCGGCGGTAATAACTCATCGTTCGTAACTCATGCAGTATCTTCATCGGGTTCTGACACTTATTCTGTTATCGCAGCTGCCGTAGGATCTCTTAAGGGACCTCAGCACGGCGGTGCAAGTAATAAGGCATATGCCATGATGACCGAACTCGGCGAGAATGTTAAGGATTGGAACAATGACGGTCAGGTTAAGGATTATCTGGCTAAGATAATGCGTAAGGAAGCTTTTGACAGGAGCGGACTGATCTACGGAATCGGACATGCTGTTTATACTTTGTCCGATCCGAGAACTAAGCTCCTTAAGCACTATGCCAAGGAGTTGGCGGTTGCGAGCGGTAAGGAGGACTTTTTCGATCTTTATCTTAAGGTCGAGGAGCTTGCTCCTGAAGTGTTCCATGAGATAAAGAAGTCAGACAAGATCGTCTGTGCAAATGTTGACTATTATGCGGGTCTTGTTTATTCGATGCTCGGTATTCCTCCGGTGCTCTTCACGCCTATGTTTGCCTGCGCGAGAATTGCAGGTTGGAGTGCGCATCGTATCGAGGAGCTTATCTCCGGCGGAAGGATCATGAGGCCTGCTTATAAGTGTGTAAGCAAGAGAAGACCTTACACTCCTATTGACGAGCGTGGCGGCATACTCGATATCTGATCAAGATGCATAAAGAGTATCTGATGGGAAACGAGGCAATAGCCATGGGTGCATTGGCGGCCGGTGTGTCGCTGGTGTGCGGCTATCCCGGAACGCCTTCCACTGAGGTTCTTGAGACTGTTGCAAAGCGTAAGACAGGTGATATCTACGTTGAATGGTCCGTTAATGAGAAGGCTGCTATGGAAGTTGCGGCCGGTGCCTCTTATTCAGGTGCCAGAACCATGGTCACCATGAAACAGGTTGGTCTGAATGTCGCATCTGATCCCCTCATGAGCCTTGAATATGTCGGTGTTAAGGGCGGAATGGTAGTTATGGTTGCCGATGATCCCGGGCCGATCTCTTCCCAGACAGAACAGGATACAAGATGCTTTGCCGCGTTCTCGAAGCTACCCTGCTTTGACCCTACATCGGCGCAGGAAGCATATAATATGATCCAGGATGCTTTCGAGTATTCCGAGAAATACGGTACACCGGTCTTCTTCAGACCTACTACAAGGATCTGCCATGCTTACGCTTCTGTTGAGGTCAAGGAGCCCGAGAACTATAAAAAGATAAGCCCTGAAGGCTTTGTCAAGGATCCTTCCAGATGGGTCATCTTTCCGAAGTTGTCGCTTATCAATCATGCCAAGATCGAACAGCGTAATCAGGCTATATCACTTGAATTCTCGGATCTCAAGTATAACGAGATGATCAAGACTGATTCGCGTATCGGTATCGCTTCCCACGGTATCTGTTGGCAGCATACCCGCGAGGTAGTGAAGACATGTGATGATAAACCCGCCATGTTCAAGGTTGCCACACCTTTCCCGTTCCCGGAAAAGGCTGCTGTCAAATTCCTTGAGGGGCTTGATGAAGTCTTGTGCATCGAGGAACTGGATCCTGTTATCGAAAAGGAACTCACATATGTCTGCGGTAAGTACGGTCTGCCTACGATCATTCACGGTAAGTTGAGCGGTGCCGTAAAGCCTGCCGGTGAGAACAGCAGAGATTATGTTAAGAAATGTATCGATACATTTATCGAAAAGTATAATGACTTCGGGAGTGATATCCTTCCGGCAGAAGAAGATCCTGCATCTGACACGGATGTTAATAAGCCTGATCTTCCGGTAAGACCTCCGGTGTTATGTGCCGGATGCCCTCACAGAGCATCTTTCTATGCAGTTAAAAAGGCAATGAAGGGACAGAAGACCATATTTTGCGGCGATATCGGATGCTATACGCTCGGGAATGCCATGCCTCTTGATATGGTAGATACATGCCTTTGCATGGGCGCAGGTGTTAATATCGCTCAGGGAGTAGGACATCTTGATCCTGATACAAAGTGTTTCGCTTTTGTCGGTGACTCAACTTTCTTCGCTTCAGCGATAACCGGTGTTGTCAACGCTGTCTATAATCAGGCGGATATGACGCTTATTGTCCTTGATAATTCCACTACAGCCATGACAGGTCATCAGCCTCATCCGGGAACGGGTAAGACCATGATGGGTGAAGTCGTATCGAAAGTCAGTATCGAAGCGGTCCTTCGAGGCTGCGGTGTGGAACATGTCGTTACGGTCGATCCGTTGGAACTCGATGAGGCTGTTGAAGCCGTTAAGATCGCTTCTGACAAGCCCGGTGTAAAAGCAATTATCTTCAAGCATCCATGTGCGGTACTTGTAAAACCTGAGAAGGCTCTCTCGGTAGATACTACTTCGTGTATAGACTGCAGGATGTGTATAAGAGAGATCGGCTGCCCCGGACTTATCGTAAAAGACGGCAGAGTAGCCATAGATGATACCCTCTGTACCGGTTGCAGCCTGTGCAGTCAGATATGCCCGGTCGGCGCTATATCAAAGGAGGATCTCTGATATGAGCCACAATATCGTTCTGTGCGGAGTCGGCGGACAGGGAACCGTACTTGCATCTAAGCTCATCTCTTCTGCTGCAATGAAGAAGGGTGTTGACGTAAAGAGCGCGGAGACGATCGGTATGGCTCAGCGTGGCGGCAGTGTGTTCAGTCATATCAGGATCGGGGCAGATGCTATGTCTCCGTTGATCGCTGAGGGCGAGGCTGATCTTATAATCGCTTTCGAACCTGCTGAGGCTGTAAGGATGCTTCCATATCTTAAGGATAAGGGTGCCGTTATTACTTCTGACAGACCCGTAATGCCTGTTACGGCTGCACTTAAGGGGTCAGATTATAACGGAAGAGAGATGATCGATTATCTTGCCTCTCTCGACAATATCGGTAAGCTCGTTGTCGTTGATACTGATTCTGCGATCCGCGAG
>OMQY01000089.1 GCA_900313405.1 uncultured Eubacteriales bacterium | reverse complement strand
GATGCAGTAAATCGGATGATGACTGGGCCGAGAAGGTGGTTACGCTTGCCCGCGTCAACCATGACTGTTTCCGTCACTTCCTGGAAATGGGCAGATTCGTAACCAGAACGTTCAGTATGGCTGACATTAACGAGGCTACAAGCAATCTGCAGTCGTATCTCTGGATGTGGAAGGATCAGTTCTATTTTGTTGCCGTCCAGGAAGGAAGTAACTGCATCCACAGTCTTTTCCACGGCAGAGACGGCGAATATCAGTATAACCGCCGTTATTATGATATGCCCGGTATCGTTCCGGATTATCATGATCTCCTGGCACGCGGAAGCGGGATCAACATCCTTCTCCTTCGCCAGATAAGATCCAAGTCCGAAGCTTACGGGTACGTCGTAAACGGATATGAGAAGCTCACCAGACGCGATCAGCAACGTTTCGAGGAGTTCGGCCTGTTTATGTCTGCCATGACCGTTGCCGTTATCAATAACCGCAAATACATCCAGGCCAACAAGTCGATCGAGAGGATATCAGAGAGTGACTATCTGACAGGTCTCTACAATCGCCGCGGATTCTTCCGTCGTCTGAATGCAATGATCAAGGATCCTAACCTTCAGGGCAGATATCTCACCTTCTTCTCGATCGATATGGACGGTCTCAAATCCATTAACGACAGATTCGGCCACAGTGAAGGAGATTTTGCTATCCACACGCTGGCCAATTCCATAAGAAGATATGTGGCAGATAACGGTCTGTGCGCCCGATACGGCGGCGATGAATTCGCCTTCGCCATAGTGGAGGAGGAACCCTCATCGCTTGATATAACCGGGATCCGCAGCATGATCGAGAACTATGCCGCGAACGATATCCTGATGACAGACAAACCATATAACATATTGGCAAGTATCGGTGCCGCCACCCATATCATAGACGGCTCACTCGTTCTCGAAGACATCATCAAGGAATCCGACGAAGCCATGTATCGCGACAAACAGAAAAGGCGCTCACGGTAACTCTCAGAATGAACGATACAACAGTTACGACATCAAATCCTCTTGGTCACCGCAAGATCTCTTCCCTGCTTGCTCAATTTGCCATCCCCAGCATTATCGCGATGGTAGTAAGCTCGCTCTATAATGTCGTCGATCAGATCTTCATCGGCCAGGGCGTCGGCTATCTCGGCAACGCCGCTACAAATGCCGCCTTCCCGCTGACGACGATATGCATGGCTATCACACTTACGATAGGCATCGGAACCGCAGCCCGTTTCTCACTGTATCTCGGACGCAAAGAAGAGTCCAAAGCTGCTGACACCGTCTGCACAGGACTATGCATGATGCTCATATTCGGCATCCTCTATGCAGTGATCATAGAACTGTTCCTTAAGCAGTTACTTATCGCATTCGGCGCGACCGACGATATCCTTGACTATGCGATCGAATACACGAGGATCACCGCTATCGGAATGCCGCTCATCGTCATAATGAACGGCTGCAGCAATATAGCAAGAGCTGACGGCAGTCCGATGTACTCCATGACGACTATGCTGATCGGTGCCGCCGTTAACACTATACTGGATCCGATATTCATATTCCTGTGCAACTGGGGCGTAGCAGGTGCCGCCTGGGCAACAGTCATCGGCCAGGCATTGTCATGCGCGTTTGCCGTCAGATATCTGACTCGCTTGAAAAGGGTCAGACTCGACTTCAGTACGTTCAGGCTCAGACCGTCACAGATGGGACGCACCGCAGTTATGGGTATGAGTAACGGCCTCACTCAATTGGCACTCACATTCGTTCAGATAGTAATGAACCGTTCGCTTGTTCACTACGGAGCACTCACCGAATACGGATCGAACATTCCTCTGGCAGCCGCCGGGATCGTAATGAAGGTCAATGGTATCGTTCTTGCCATAATCATCGGCATCAACCAGGGTATGCAGCCCATCATCGGATTCAATTACGGCGCGCGTAAATACGGCCGCGCACGCGAAGTTTACCTGTTGGCCGTAAAGTGCGAGCTGGCTGTCACAATGGTCGGTCTTATCATCTTCGAGGCCTTCCCTTCTACAGTACTGGCACTCTTCGGTAAGGGCGAAGAACTGTATATGGAATTCGCGGTAATGTTCATGAGGGTATTCCTTATGTTATTACCACTTGCCGGAATACAGATGTTGTCCTCCAACTTCTTCGCGGCAATAGGCAAACCGCTTAAGGGCGCTCTTCTCTCATTGACGCGTCAGGTATTCATCCTCATCCCGCTGCTTATCATATTGCCTTACTGCCTCGGCATCACAGGTGTTATGTTTGCCGCTCCGCTCGCAGACTTCATCGCCTGCACGATCGTTCTGATCTACATCTCGCGAGAGTTCCGCGCTATGAAGTCTCTCGAAAAGGAAAAGGCAGACGACTGATCGTCTGCCCCGCTCACTCGTTGTACTCTTCGACACAGATATCCGGATCGTAGATTATCGATCTCTTCCTTACCTTGCAGATGACCCTGCTGTCACTAAGGATGAACTTGACCTTTGCCTCGGCCTCATCACCGATCCTGTCATAGAGCCTTCCTGCACTCATACAATTACCGACGACCGTCTTAACGCTGTTGGCAACATAACCGATCTTACCGATACCCTCGGCCTCTACCCTGATAGCTTCCTTATCGAAGTCGTTATCGGGTTCCTTGATGAGCTTTACCTTGAGCCCTTCCTTCATCCAGAAGGCGCCGCACTGGAACTTGGTTCCGGCTATCGTGATGTAGATATTCTTCATAATAAACACCTCCTTGTATATCGGGTCTTTCCTATGTTCTGACCTGAGTATAACAAGGAGGTGTGGATATTATTGGGACACTTTTGTCGGGAAAACCCGTGAAGATCCGGAGCGAAGATCGCGCCTGCAGACTTAGACGTCGAGTTTCAGATCGCCGAACTTGATCCAGTTCTTCTTACGCATAAACTCTGAGATCAAGAGACAAATGATCGCCGGAAGGATAAAGTACATAACCGCTATCTCGCCTAATACGACCCAGTTGCTGTGATCTTCGGTCATTACCGTAAATGTGGATATAGGTCCTACGAGACCGGACGTTCCCATACCGGATCCGACTGCATTGCTGCTCATCTTGAGGACTACAGTAGATACGGGACCCAGGATCGCACTGGATATGATCGAAGGGAGCCATACTCTCGGATTCCTGATTATGTTAGGCATCTGGAGCATCGATGTTCCGAGGCCCTGCGAGAGGAGACCGTCGATCTTGTTCTCACGGTAAGAGATCACCGCGAAGCCGATCATGTTGCAGCAGCAACCGATCGTGGCCGCACCTGCAGTAATACCGCCAAGACCCAGAGTAACGCCGATAGCGGCGGATGAGATCGGGAGCGTGAGGAATATACCCATAAGAACGCTGACGACAACACCCATAAGCAGAGGCTGCTGTTCTGTTCCCCAGTTGACCCAGGATCCGAGCCAGGACATAAAGTCAGATACGTAAGGACCGATCAGGATGCCGACTGTAGCACCCGTGACGATCGTTACCATAGGCGTGATGATGATATCTACCTTTGTCTTACCTGTAATGAGATGTCCGAAAGCGATACCGACGATCGCTGCCAGGAAAGCACCGAGAGGTTCACCGGGAGAAGGAAGAAGAACCTTTCCTTCTGCCAGCAGAGGAGCTGCAGCGGTAAATACCTTGGCATAAGCGCCGATCATACCGCAGACGGCAGATGATATTGCAACGAGCGGTGTCTCCTTGAACTTCATCGCTACACCGAGACCGATACCGGCACCCATCAGGCACTGTGCCATCTTACCGATAAGAAAGATGTACGTACCGAGGTCCCCATGAACATGATCTCCGATAGTGCAGATTATGGTACCTATGATCAACGTACAGAACAGACCTGT
>OMQY01000012.1 GCA_900313405.1 uncultured Eubacteriales bacterium | reverse complement strand
TTGCCAATACCGGCTTCCTGGGATTCCCCGTAATGAAGGCCATACTTCCTGAACAGGGGCTTCTTCTTGCAGCTATATATAATCTGGCATATAACCTGTTCTTCTATACATATGCAGCAAGTCTGCTGTCAGGAAGGCACAAGCCTCAGAGTAAGATCGAGAAGTTCAGGGACATAGTCCTTAATCCCGTATCGCTGGCTTCTGTCGCAGCAGTAGTGCTCTTCCTGTCACCGTTCAGGTTCCCGACATATGTACTTGATACGATCGATCTTATCGGCGGTATGATGGTGCCGCTGTCAATGATGATACTGGGCTCGACTCTTGCCGCTATCAACCTGCGTAATCTGTTTACTGATTTTACTGCATATCTGGCATCCTTTGTAAGGGTTCTGGTATTGCCGTTTATCGCACTCGTGGCAGTGCTTGTCGTCAGAAGGTTCATTCATATCCCGGTATCGGCAGCAACTACCATTGTCATAATGACAGCTTTACCTTCAGGAACGATGAACGTAATCTATGCCGAGAGGTATAACTGTTCGCCTAAGTTCTGTGCGCGTATCATCATGATCACGCTTCTGATCACGATGATAACTTTGCCGGCTTTGACCAAAGTCTGCATGTACTTTTTCGAGTAGGTGACATGAATGGATAATATATCTTTCCTTGATTCTCCGGTATCCAATTCGGAGGTAGTTAAACTGATGAAGGCTGTCCGCGAAGAACAGAGCAGCGAGAATATGCTGGCTCTGCTTAAGGCAGCCGCTATGGCGGAATTCGTAGTTCCGATAAGTATCAACGACGGAAGATACGGATTCCATGCCGTTAAGGATAAAAAAGACAGACAGTTTATAGTTGCTTATACCGATACTGTCAGGTTCGAGACTGCTCAGGTCGACAGCGGGAACTATTTTAAGGCGGTAAAAGCATCTTTCGCTGATCTGACTGAAGTCGTGATGGCGGAGAATATGAAGCTGGACGGCTTTATTCTTAATCCGGGGAGCGGCGAGGTGCTGTTCGGTAAAGAGATGCTCGAGATGATCTATCGCCAGATGAATGGCGGGGATGCCAAAGAAGGATCGGATTCTTCGGGGATAAGGATAGGAGATTCAGATCATTATCCGCCGCGCTTTGGCGAGATGATGACCGAGTTCTCGAGAAATGATGACCGCATATCGCGAGTCTATGTTAAACTCGCTCAGGACGTGTCAAGCGGAGATCAGCATTGGCTCCTTATCATCGAGTCTGATGCCCAAGGGGACGAGCGTAAATATCTGTATGAGACTTTCGGCAAGTTCATGAGATCATATGCTGACGGTCTGGGCGTTATGTGTGCCGATATCAATGACGATATCGTTAAGAATGCCGGAACTCTCAGAGTCTTCTGGGAGAAAAAATAACGGAGGGGCAAATGGACAGACACAGATCGAGCCTGATAATCGTTATCGTTGTTTTCTTTGTTATGTTTATGCTTTTTATGTGCCTGTTTGTGGACCGGATGGCAGGCGAGAGCCAGATCAGACGTCAAGAAGACCGTTTTGAAGCTCAGGTATCGAAGAGCGAGAGTTACGAATTCTGCATCTATTGGATCGGAGATGTTCCGGAAGGGCTGGAGCGGATCGGCGATAAATTGGCTGTTGTTGCTCCGGGCGATGTATCCGAAGATACGATGCCGATACCGTGGGGCGATATGCACTTCACCAGATATAACGAGGACGGTGTGCCGCTTGAAGAGATCGAGCCGCGTGACTATGCTCCTCATATGTTGATCGTGGTCAATAACGGATCGGAACTGACAGAAGATCAGTATGAGATCTTAAGACAGTGTACGGTCGATAATGAAGTACCTGTCCTTCTTCTCGGAGACAGTATAGCTCCGTTCAGGGAGATGATGCTCCTCTATGTCGACACCTATTCGGAAGATGATTCCATGCTCTTTGTTTCGGCATCCGGCGCGGAAGACGGAGTTATCAACATCGATGGGGCAAGGACTGATAAAGCTCTTGCATGTGAAGTGCTTAAACTGATCTGCGACCTGATCGACAGGGGGGTGGCCTGATGGCCGTTAACGAGCAGAAGATAAACCTCATACTTAACCGCTATGACGAGATAACTGCAGCGATGGCTGACCCGGCTGTAGCATCCGATCCTGCCCGCTTCTCGAGGATGTCAAAAGAACTCGGTGAACTGGCAGTTAAAGTTGATGTGATAAGCAGATATCGGGATGCTGTCGCCGAAGAGCATGAGGCACTCGAGATCCTTGATTCAGGAGACGCCGAGATGCGGGAACTTGCCCGTGAACAGCTGATCGAATCGCGTGAGCGTAAGGCTATTGCCGAAGCTGAACTGGTCGGCATCCTGGCTGACCGTGACCCTCGTGATGAGAAGTCTGTTATTGTCGAGATACGCGCAGGTGCCGGCGGCGAGGAGGCAGCACTGTTTGTTGCCACCTTGCTTAAGATGTACCGGGGGTATGCGGCGCTCAAAGGATACAGTGTGGATATCTTCGACTATAACGATACCGAACTCGGAGGCTATAAGGAACTGATGTTCACGGTCGAGGGCTCGGGCGCATACAGCAGACTCAAGTTCGAGAGCGGGGTGCATCGTGTTCAGCGCGTACCGGTGACGGAGTCAGGCGGACGTATCCATACTTCCACGGTTACGGTCGCAGTTATCCCTCAGGCAGATCCGGAGGAAGTCACTATCGACCCCAAGGACCTCAGGATCGACACATACAGAGCTTCCGGAGCCGGCGGTCAGCATATCAACAGGACTGATTCTGCCATCAGGATCACGCATATCCCGACGGGACTTGTAGTACAGTGCCAGGATGAGAGATCACAGTACAAGAATAAGGATCGTGCCATGGAAGTCCTTAAGAGCCGTTTGGTAGAGATGACCAGATCCCGCGAAAAGGCTGAAGAAGATGCGACAAGAAGGAGCCAGGTCGGGACGGGTGATCGTTCCGAGAGGATAAGGACATATAACTATCATCAGGGAAGAGTTACGGATCATCGTATTGGGCTGACATTATACCGCCTCGAAGAGATCCTTAACGGTGACCTTGATGAGATAATAGATGCTTTGACGGTTGCCGAGGCAGCAGAGCGTGAAAAGCAGGAGGAATGATCAATGAACAGAGAACGTAGATATGACAAGACGATACTTGTAAGAGCAGATGATACGGACGGGATCAAAGATGCGGCGGATCACCTTAAGAACGGAGAGGTGGTTGCATTCCCCACCGAGACAGTATACGGTCTTGGGGCTAATGCTTTTGACGCCGGTGCTGTCGATAAGATATATGAAGCCAAAGGTCGTCCCGGAGATAATCCGCTTATAGTTCATATCTTTGATAAGTCTCAGATCGACGATATCGCACTTGAAGTAACACCTCTTGCAGGCAAGCTTATCGATGCATTCATGCCGGGGCCGATCACGGTTATCGTTCGTAAAAAGGATTCTATTCCCGACAAGGTTACGGCAGGACTTGATACGGTTGGTATAAGGATGCCGTCTGATGCGGTTGCACATGCTTTCCTTCAGGCCTGCGGATGCCCGGTTGCTGCTCCTTCCGCCAATCTGTCCGGAAGTCCGTCTCCTACGAGTGCGGCTCATGTAATGAATGATATGGACGGATTCATATATGCAGTCGTGGACGGGGGAGACAGTGTATTCGGCCTGGAGTCTACTGTTGTTGACGCTACAGGAAGCGAGCCCGTTATCCTGCGCCCCGGAGCAGTTACCAAGGAGGATATTGATGCGCTTCTGTCTTCGGATACCTCTTATGCCGGAAGCCTTAAGGCGGGCGATGTTCCGCCGGCACCCGGTATGAAATACCGTCACTACGCGCCCTCAGCTGCTGTCGAGATAATCCCTACGCCGGACAGCGCCTCGACTATCCCCGAGTTCGATCAGGATACAGACCTTAAGACTCTGTCAGATGAAGATAAGCAGGCTATATTCGACACGGCGGCTCCGTATATTACCAGATGCCGCGAGATAATAAGTACCAACCCGTTAGCGCGTGTCGGTATCCTCGCCGGAACTGAAGTTAAGACGGCGATGGATAAGCTCGATGACAAGGTCACGGATGCACATGTCCATTTTTATATTTACGGGAAGGCTGCTGATGTTGATGCAGCGTCGCATTCTCTTTTCGCCGGACTTCGTCATTTGGATCTCCAGGGGGTTGACTACATACTGGCAGCAGGATTCCCGGAAGACGGGATCGGTAAGGCATATATGAACCGCCTTGGAAAGGCTGCTCTCAAGAAGGGAGAGGTAACTTCAGACATGCCGGATCAGGTGTCAGCCGTGACAGATCGCGGGGAGATGCCGGTCGATGCTTTTGAGAATACATTTACTGCATCGGTCCTCTTCGTCAGTGAAGAGAACAGAGCACTGTCGTTCGCCTGTGAGGCCATACTGACGGATCTGCTGAGAAGATCCGCTCCTTACTGTGCTGTCGGGAACCGCTCCGTCGGAGCCGAACTTTACTCTGAGTCTGCAGGCCTCTATGCCATGGACGGAGACACTCCCGACAAGCAGATGGTCAGGGCATTGGATGAGTGTTGCGGTATCAGGGCGTCACACCATCTTGCCGTTCGTGCGACCCCGTCGGTCTACGACAATAACGATCTCATCATTGCCATGCATGACGATCAGGCATATGAGATAGTCCGTTCATTTCCCGAGATCGCAGACCGGGTCTTCTCCATATCTTCTTATGCTGCGTCCAAAGGACTTGTCTTCAAGAACGAGCAGGGAAGAGTACTGTCGGTGTCGATCCCTGATCCCAAGGGCGAGAACTATGAGACATATTGCCACACAGCCAAGGCGCTGAAGGCATGGCTCGACATACTGTTCCCGTATATCATAAAGGATCTCGGAGCAGAGCTTATATAATAAGAGCAGCGAAAAAGCAACAGCAACCTGGTTCATGTCCGACGCCACCCTCTTAATTATCATTTTTTTGTGATATAATTCGAACAGTTCACGCATTATAGTTTAGCGCGGATCATTTCAGTATTGAGGGGGCGCAGTATGAAGAAGTCAGTTAAGATCTTTGCCGTATCATTAGCGGCTGTGATGTCATTAACACCGATAGTTCCTATCAAGAATAATGTCAATGCAACTACCGGCTCGATCGCTATCAGTGAGAAGAATTTTCCGGATATTGTTTTCCGTCAGTTCATTCAGTCCAGGTTTGACACTAATGAAGACGGTTCGCTGTCCGAGAAGGAGATCGAGTCCGCTACCATAATGAATGTTTACAACTATAGATACGGCGATGCCATATTCAGTACTAATCAGACCCTTGTGCTCGATCTTACCGGCATCGAGTACTTTACGAATCTGGAAAGCCTTGACCTGGACAGATCTTTCGGAGGTACATCGATCGATCTCAGACGTAACAAAAAACTCGTTGAATTCAGATGCAGTGAGACGCCTCTTAAGAGTCTTAATATCAAAGGTTTGACTGAACTTCAGACACTGTCGGTGTATCGTACAGATCTGACATCGTTAGACCTGTCCACTAATATCAATCTTACAACCCTTGAATGTCAGGAGACTTACATAAAGAAACTCGATATCAGCAGGAATCCCTGCCTGTCAGGAGAGTATTCCCGAGGATCTTACTCGGACAACTGGTCGGCGTACAGAGCCAACACCGAGAACGATTATTATGATTGGCTTCAGAGCTGTGATGTGAATTCAGGTTATCATCTCTATGGAGGCTACTTATATATCTCCAAAAATGGAGAGCACAATTGTTACTACTTCTCATCAAGTTGGAACGATGGTGTTAAGGTAACCTACTGTAAACCCGCAGACCTTAATTCGCTCCTTCAGAGCATCTCCGGTCTTAAGAATCTCTACTATGGCGGTGACGGATCGTTTGATCTGGGGACCATCAGCAACATTCCCGAAGTCGAGAATCTTGTTCTTTATAATGTCGGAGATGTTACCGTTTACATCAATGATAACGAGACTCTCCTTAATCTATGGGCAGCGGAAGATGTATCCGATTACTTATCCGATTACTACATAAAACTTACATGGCCCGGACAGCCGTTTATGTCCTGCGATGATGCAACAGGATGCATATACATAGCCAAGAATGCTAATGTTATTACATCCTCATCTGCTCCGGCTCCGATACCTGCAACATCCGATGAGCCCGGTGTTGCCGGTTTTGTTGAGAGACTATACAGTGTGGCACTCGGACGTGCATCTGATCCTAACGGCAAGGCCGACTGGGTAAATCGTGTCCGTTCCGAAGGATATACCGGAGCTGACCTCGCCAGGGGATTCCTGTATTCTGATGAGTTCCTGGGTAAGAGCATGAGCAATTCCGAATTCCTTGATGTACTCTATGCCACGTTCTTCAACCGTCCTGCGGACGAAGGCGGTAAGACTAACTGGCTGAATCTTATGAATCAGGGATGGAGTAAGAAGCAGGTCATTGACGGCTTCATCAATTCCATCGAGTGGGCTAATCTCTGTCTGACTTACGGAATAGCATCCGGAACGACGGCTCAGCCGAATATCACGATCGCACCTTCTGAGGACATTATCAATTTTGCAACAAGGCTTTACACAACATGTCTCGGACGTGATGCGGATCCTAACGGATTAAACGACTGGGCAACGCAGTTGGCCAATATGAAGATCTCAGGTTCAGATGCAGCTCACGGATTCTTCTTCTCCTCCGAGTTCCTGAATGCAGGACACTCAGATGCCGAGTATGTTAAGAGACTCTATCGCACCTTCATGGGGCGTGAGTATGACCAGGGCGGCTTCGACAACTGGATGAACCTGTTGGCATCCGGCGCATCGAGGGAAGAAGTCTTCCGGGGCTTCGCGGGATCTGCCGAGTGGGCAGGGATCTGTGCCGAGTACGGAATACTGAAGTGAACATCAAAACCAAGTGAACTTAT
>OMQY01000081.1 GCA_900313405.1 uncultured Eubacteriales bacterium | reverse complement strand
CGCATCAATATGAATGCCGAGTCTATCGCCCGTAACAGACTCCTTATCTTCGTCGGAGGCGAAGGCAAGCCTGAGTTCGCCGAGAGTTATTGGAGCCTTGTTGCAGACTATTCGAGCACGAGCCCCGACATCAAGCTCACGACTGAAGATGACGCCGCCATCTATTTCTCGAGCGGCACGACGGGATTTCCCAAGGCGATCCTTCACAAGCACTTAAGTCTCATACAGGCTGCCGAGATGGAGCAAAAGCACCATGAGACCGGCCGTGACGATATCTTTCTCTGCATCCCGCCCCTCTATCACACAGGCGCCAAGTTCCACTGGATGGGCAGCCTGATGGCCGGAAGCAAGGCAGTCCTCCTTAAGGGAACCAAGCCGCAGACCATCATCTCTGCCATATCAGAAGAGCGCTGCACGATCGTATGGCTCCTCGTACCGTGGGCACAGGATATCCTGGATGCCTTTGACAGGGGAGACATAAACCCGGCCGACTACAATCTGTCGCAGTGGAGGCTCATGCATATAGGTGCCCAGCCTGTACCGCCGTCGCTCATCAAGCACTGGCTCGAGTACTTCCCGAACCACCAGTATGACACCAACTACGGACTCTCCGAGTCGACCGGTCCCGGCTGCGTTCACCTCGGTATGGAGAATGTCCGTAAGGTCGGTGCGATCGGTGTTCCCGGATACCGCTGGGAGTGCAAGATCGTCGACGAGAACGATAATGAAGTTGCTCAGGGTGATGTCGGTGAACTGTGCGTTAAGGGCCCCGGAGTTATGACCTGCTACTACAATGACCCGAAGGCAACGGCCGAGACACTGAAGAACGGATGGCTCTACACGGGAGATATGGCCATGCAGGATGAGGAAGGCTTCATCTATCTGGTCGACCGTAAGAAGGACGTTATCGTCAGCGGCGGTGAGAACATCTACCCCGTTCAGATCGAGGACTTCATGCGCCGTAATAACAAGATCAAGGATGTAGCCGTAATCGGTCTGCCCGACAAGCGTCTGGGTGAGATAACGGCTGCAGTTGTCGAGATCAAGGAAGGCATGACATGTACTAAGGAGGAGCTCGACGAGTTCTGTCTCGAGCTGCCGAGGTATAAGAGACCGAAGGAGATCATTTTCGAGCCGATCCCGAGAAATGCCACGGGCAAGATCGAGAAGAATACTCTGCGTAAGCGCCACGGTGCCGACAACCTTGTTGCCAAGGAGACCATGAACTGAGGGCAAAGTGTTCGGCAGGATCAAGAATATAGATTTCGACAGACAGACTCAGGAGCCGGCGATCAGGAAGAGCATCTGCACCGGTGAGACGACGGTCGGCTTCGTTGACTTGAAGACCGGGCATTTCAGCGACTACATGAAGGTCACCGACAGCTCTCAGATCGACGATTTTTGCCGGCGTACGGGGACGGAACGCGAGCACATCAGGACTGTATATTGATTTATAAGGCTCACTGTTTTCTTTAGCGAAAATGTGTTATCATCTCTTTGGAATTGTTAAGGAATCTTAACTTTGATGGGAGATATATATATGCAACATTATTCGAAGCAAATCATATATCAGATCGGTTTTTTGTGTTGTTGTGCCATTTGTGTTCTGAGCAGTTTCCTGACTTTCTTCAAGGCCAGTTATGATTCCGACGGAGAGACGATCCGTAAGACCTATCATCTCGCAGGCTACGGATTCGCGTGGGAATTGCTCGTTATTGTTGCTGCAGGCGTCGGTGTCTATTTTACTTTCATCACTTTTAACAAGTTGGCGGTCCTTTTATCCGGAGTCTCAATGGGACTGGTAGCTGTCGTCGCCTACACGAAGTCTGAGAATATCGCTACGGAATTAAGATATACGAAGAGTACCGTCAACGAAGTGGACGCACTTATGCAGTCGATCGACAGCACGGTAAAGGAAGTCAGTGTCAATTCGTCATTTACGGTAGCTTTTTATATCTTTGCCATTGCCGCAGTAGGCGCGATCATATTCGCCATCTGCGAGACGCTCTTCATCAACGAGAAGTGATCAACGCCATTCAAGACATAACCTGACCACCCTGCCGTCTGACAGTTCAAGCGGGTAGGTGAGGCCGTATGCATATACATAACCGTTGTTGCTTAAAGCGGCCCGGTAATAGATCATGTCAGGCGCGTCATCCGAGATAAGGTATGTCCAGTAGTACGATTCCGAGAGTGAATTGCCCTGAGACAGGGAGGGATCCACTTTGTCCCTGCCTGTCAGGATTGAGAAAGTATCATTCACGACGCAGTTATCAGCGACGGGCAGTACAGCTAACCTATAGTCGTATCCGACAGGACAATCCCCTGCTTCGCATAATGCATAGATAGCACGGTCCGAGAATCTCTGTGCCTGATGGAGTACAAGATAGTACCATGAATCCGTAAAACTGATGTAATCACCGTCGATCGTATCGATGGTCAGTTCCAGATCGAGTTCCGGGAAAGAGACTACATCGCCGGGCTCCAGACCTGCGAGCTCATCAGCTGACCTGTAGATAGCCGTTCCGATGTTAGCCACTACATACGAACAATCGATCGATACACCAATAAGAGATCCGATGTACAGACCGTCTTTGAGGCTGTCTACTACATTACATGAAGACGTCTGAGTATCGAAAAGCACCGGAACTCTGCTGATAGTATCATAATCATACGTATTGCCATACCAGAAGTCGATACTCTGTCCCGATTCAGCGGCAACACCGTCAATATTCCTGTACTCGACGGCACTGCCATCAGGCTCGATCACCCAGATGCCCCAGTACCATGACCTCGCGTTCGCGTCGTACGATTCGGCTATCGAGAATGTGTATGAGCCGTCCTCGGCGTTCTTCTCCTCAATAAAGCTCATCAGGATGTCATAGTCCTGATTGACCAGGTAATCGTCAGGGAAATAGGGAACCGTGCCTGCGTTTGCCGGTGCGATACCCGGGGTGGGGGTAACAGTGGGGTCTGCCGATTCCCCTTCAATATCAGTCGGATCAACGTTTTCCTGCTCCTCGACTGATTCAGCAGTCGTACGTTCCCCGGCATCATCGTCGTTGTCTTTCTCACTAGAGCAGGAAACGACAGATAAAGCCAAGATGGCAGATGTCAATAACACGGCTGTTGTTCGTAATACCTTCATGATGATACCCCCTATCCGATCCGTTAATGACAATATACACATAATCCTTTTTGATGACAACACGATGAGAGACACTCTGCCGTGTCATTTGGTATGATAGTGAAAAAGAGTACCCGTGGGAGGCCACATGATCTATACACTTACTTTGAATCCTTCGATCGATCACATGATAGATGTCGGAGACATAAAACGCGGCGGGACGAACCGCGCCGTCAGTGAACAGATGCGCGCCGGAGGTAAAGGAATCAACGTATCCGTTATGCTCCGTAATCTCGGTCTTCCGAGTGTGGCGTTGGGGTTTGTCGCCGGCTTCACGGGTGAAGAGATCTGCAAGGAAGTCAGACAGATGGGGATCGACGAGCGGTTTATCCGTCTGAAGGAAGGATGCTCGAGGATCAACACAAAGATAAGATCGGGCGGCGAGACCGAGATCAACGGTATTGGCCCCGAGATAAGTCCGGAGGATATAGAATCACTTCTTTCTACTACGGATAAGATGATCGACGGCGACATACTTGTCATGTCAGGCAGTGCCCCTGTGAGCGTGCCGGCATCGATCTACGCCGACATAATGAGGCGTGTATCCGGCAGAGACATCAAGATCATCGCAGACGCATCGGGTGATCTCCTTCGTAATACTCTCCCGTTCCATCCGTTCCTGATCAAACCCAACCGGGATGAACTGTCGGCACTGACCGGCGTAACTCCGGACGGCGATGCCGATGAGATGCTGAGAGGTGCACGTCTCCTGCGTGATGCCGGAGCCTTAAACGTCCTCGTCTCCATGGGTTCTGACGGCGCCGTTCTGCTCTGCAGTGACGGTTCCGTGTTTAAGGCCGAAGCCCCGTCGATCATACCCGTGAACACGGTTGGTGCCGGCGACTCTATGGTGGCCGGATTCATCTTTGAATACCTGCGCGGTTCCGATATGGCGAAGATCCTGAAGACAGCCGTCACAGCCGGGAGTGCGAGCGCCGCGACCGAAGGCTTCGCAGGAATGGAAGATGTGATCGGCTGAGACGTTATTACCCGCCTGCTGCCGCTTCCTCCCCCGAAGGACTTCAAAGCAAGAATCCGAAGCAAAGACAGATCCCCCGACAGTGCCGGTTAAGTTTTTTTCGTTACCATTTCCGTTACCCGACGTCTTTTTTCAGCCTTGGGTAACGATTCCGGTTACTATTCTTGGGAAACGTTACCACTT
>OMQY01000051.1 GCA_900313405.1 uncultured Eubacteriales bacterium | reverse complement strand
GTAATAGGTCTCAAATATATCCTGCTGTCATTCATAGCTTATCCTCCGAAACAAATAATGATGCCTGCGATTATCATGATAAGGCCGCACAACTTCTCCTTAGAGATCTTCTCCTTAAGGAATATGTATCCCAGGACCGACACCCAGATATATCCGGTAGTCTCGAGTATCGGTCCCATCGAGAGCGGAACGCCTTTATACGAGAAGACGGTCATTAACGTCGACAGGAAGAACAGCGAATATGCTCCGATGATCTGAAGATTCAGATACTCCTTGATCGCAGATCCGTGTTCCTTATTGGCACTGTTCTTAAGTATGATCTGTGACACAGACGATACGAAGACAGACACGAGGAAAAGCAATGTAAACAACACTCTACTCGGCATCTGACTTCACCACCGTTATAACGCCCATGGTTATGATTACCGAACCGACTATCTTCATGATCGAGATATCCTCATCGAAAAGGACCAGCCCCCACAGCAGGCCCCATATTACCGTTGCGGCCTTGTTGGCAAATGCCGTGATAAGCGGGATCCTCTTAAGGATCTGCTGCCAGGCGATCGCATAACCGAAGAGTATAAAGAGCAGAGCTCCGTAAAAGACTATAAACTTCGGCGACAGGAATGACGATCCGCTCGCTATCTTGGAACACACCGCCGCAAGCGAATAGAATGCCAGCAGCAGATGAAGGAAGATCATTGTCTTGATGTCTTTTTTGGTCTCCATAAGTGTCAGGTCACTTCCTCAGATATCCAGCAGCGACAGCAGATTCCTGAGCTGTATGTTCAACACGTTATTGAACTGGACCATATAGTTCAGTGTGGAATAATCTACCCACATATATTCGGGAGGCAACTGCCCCAAGTCTTCTTTCAGATCGATTATGACGTTATGATTCTGCTCATGGTAGAAGCGTCCGCCCTCTTCGGAGAGGATAACATTCTTGATGACGCCTTCTCCCTTGGCATATCTGTCCATAAAGCCCTTCTCGATATCATCGAGCTTATTCATCGGATTACTCGGCTCCATCTGAACGACAGGTCCCAGCTCCACTTCATCGAAGCATCCTATCTCATGCTTGAGCTTAACAAGGAACTTTCTCTTGCCGTCTATGACCTTGGTATAGAGACCGAATACGGCCATTCCGATCGCCTCGACAAGCGGCTGTTCCCACTGTCTTACTTCGCGCCCCTCGATGGCGATGCTGCAATATACGATCTTAAAATCGTAGTCGTGCTTACAGACTATCTCTTCGTCCTTGAAGTCCCACTTCTCGAGTGACTTGAGCGGAACAAAGCCCGCTTTAACATCACGGTACATCTTGAAGTCGTTGATCTTATTGAATACCCGATGCAGTTCTTTCTTATCCTGAGCGAAGACCGACTCGAAAAACGCTTTATCACTGAACAATTCCTTGATAGCCGGGATCTCATCCTCGTCCGCATTGTCGAATGAGAACGGCATGCACGAGAGGACTGTCCTTGTATCCATATTGACGAGATTGTCATATGTCATGAGCTTCTTGATCTGACCGAGAGTCATCCATCTGTGGCTGTCCGGCACTTCGATATCGGCATCTCCGATGTCTATCATTATGTTGCGGTTACGCTTCTTCAGGAATCTCGATGACTGCTCGGATTGTATCTGATCAACGATAATGTCGTACGATGTCGCATTCTTGAAATATTCGAGGAATGCCGGCGCTGCACCTCCGTGTTTCCTCGTGAAATTGCTTCTGGTCGCCTGTATCGTGGGTGATATCTGTATGCAGTTGACATTGCCCGGCTCGATCTTGGCCTGCATAAGGAAATTGAGAACGCCGTCTATCTTCTTGACGATGATACCGAGGTATCCTATCTCGTCCTGAAGGATGACCGGTTGTTCGATAACGCTTCCGTCATAATCCTCCACCCTGTATCCGGCGAGCTTAAAGAATGAATTGTTCCTGTTACGGATAACTCCCTCTTCTTCGTCATAGAACCAGAATCCGTCATACTTGTAAGGGATCTTACGAATATCGACCTCGAGGGTCTTATTCCTCTTATCTACCCATTCAAGTATCTCTTCGGTGGAAGTGACGTTACCTTCTGTCGTCTTCCAGGATGTCAGTGCATCGAAGATAAAACTCATTTTGTCCCTAACTCCGCGACCTTCTCTACGAGACTTGCCTGAAGCAGGATCCCGTCATACATCTTCCCTCTCTTATCGGCATCAGATATCTCTGCAATAAACTCTCTTATCGAAGTGGTGAAATGAGAGTCAGCCTCAAGCTTGACTTCCTTCGTCCCTTCATTCGTCTCGATATAGACGACAGGCTCATAACCGTCGGGAGCGGTGAAGATCCTGTTGGTGTAGAGTCTTCCGATACTTCCCCATGCCTCGAGACTGCAACGGTAACCGCAGTCCATACCGAAAGCAACATTGAATACTACTCCGTCGTTGTTGATAAGTCTGGCATTGCCGTACATATCGACCTCGAATCCGTCGAGATCATTAAGCTTAGCCGCGTCAACACTGATCGTATCTCCGAGATACAGCGTAGCAAGTTTAATGGTATATCCGCCGGCATCGAGAAGCGCTCCGCCTC